>JBFFIY010000201.1:0-8238 GCA_041556195.1 Enterobacterales bacterium | reverse complement strand
CTTACAATGACCTTTTATAGCCTGAAAAGCAGCGTTTAAGGCTTAAAACGGTGTTATATTGAAGACTAAATCATATAAAATCAGAGGGTTAGGTTGGTCCGACCCTATAGGGTTTCAACAGTTCACTATTTGCCTCTATCTTATTCAAAGCCTGTCAACAGACGCTTTTAGAGCTGCTCAAAGATCCCAAATATCATGGTTTAACCCCAGGCCTAATGATTGCTCTGCATACCTGGGGTAGGCAATTAACTCTGCATCCACATTGTTATTGTTTAGTCACCGCAGGCGGCGTTGATGGGGCAAATAATTGGAAAGAGATTGAAGATTATTTATTGCCTATTCGCGTAGTCAAGAAACTCTATCGAGGCAAGGTTCAGGGCTTTCTCAAGCAAGCATTAGAGCAGGGTGACCTGGTCAAGGTTTTTGATACAACCCAGTTAAGCAGCTTTTCTTAAATCTTTCATTTCTTTCTCAAATTGATTCGGACTTCTATAATCCAGGTAAGAGTGCATCCGAGTACTATTATAAAACATCGATATGTATTGGAGTATATCTCGTTGTGCTGCATATCGAGTTTGATAGTGTCGCCAATGCACTCGTTCTTGTTTCAATGTTCCAAAGAAACTCTCGACGACTGAATTGTCCCAACAGTCACCTTTACGGCTCATACTACCTTTAAAACCATGTTGCTTCAGTAACTTCCTGAAAGCCTTACTGGCGTACTGAGAACCGCGATCTGAATGATGGATCAATCCAGGTTTTGGTTGCCGTTGCCATATCGCCATCTTTAGAGCATCACATACTAAGCTTGCTTTCATTCGTGAACTCATACTCCAACCAACGACTTTTCGTGAGTAAAGATCAATCACAACAGCCAAATATAGCCAGCCTTCCTGAGTCCAGATGTAGGTGATATCTGAGGCAAAAACAGTGTTCGGTTTCTCAACTCTAAATTGTCGTTCTAACAAGTTATCAAACAGTGGCAACTTATGATTACTATTGGTTGTTACTTTAAACTTTCTCTTGTGACGAACCTCGACTTTAGCTTCCTTCATGAGTTGACTGGCTTTGTCACAACTTATCGGGTAGTTTAAATCATTCATGGCTATTTTTACACAACGGCGACCATAAGTATAATCGCTCCCTTCGACTATGTTCATAACGCATTTCAGCTTTTCTTCATGTAATGGTTCGTCAATTTTGTTAGCTTCGCAACGCTGAAAACTATAATAACAACTACGGTTAACACCCAGAACTCGACACATCATGTCGATTGGCCAGGTCTTCTTATGTTGGGCTATAAACAAGTATTTCACTTTGTTTCTTTGGCAAAGAAGACCGTCGCTTTTTTAACGGTTTTTGCTCCTGCAAAACCGCATTACCGTACTTCCTGTACATATAGGATTTCTCTCTCCATTTTAAGCTGTTTATTCTCTTCCTTTAAACGACGAAGTTCTTCCTGCTCAGGCGTTAGCTTGCCATTTCCGCGAAAAGCTTGCCCTTCATCTTGTTCTTGATATTCTTTTATCCAGCGCCCTAACATATTGGGATTAACTTCCAAATTTCGTGAAGCGGCTGCTCTACTGTAACCTTGCTCTAGAACTAGACTGACTGCATCTAATTTAAATTCTTGTGAATATTTCTTTCTTGTGCTCATTTTACTTCTCCAGTTAAGTGAATTATCTCTTAACTGGGTTGTATCAGTCTATTAGACCATGTCACAATGAAAAAAGCCGAAAAAAGTATGCAACCAGTGCTTAGTGTATTAAAAGACAATGTGCTTTATTTGAAACATAATTTAAACGCCAGAGCGATTTCTTTTCTTAAAAGTGAATTGAGAAATATTGAGACAAACGTTGGTCGATTTATCAAACAAATGAATGGTTCGATTGATCAAGCTAATCGCTTTATTAAGGATATGCAGCAGTAGGTAAAGTTTTTAACAGACTGATATCAATTTAAATAAGCTCTATCTGTGTTTTTTAAATAATTAAAAACATAAAAATCATATTCTAGGAAATAAGACTTCTTAGTGTGAATGCTATTGGCGATAAGATTTAAACTGAAGACAAGCTGATAGGTCAGGTACAAAGTATCACTAGCAGAATAGGAATGTGGCTCTAAAAAAATTGTTCAAAAGTAATCCAATTTTTCAATTCTTGCGTATAAGAGATATAACAAAGCATTGTAATTGATTGAACTCACTCCTTTTGTCATAGAAGTTGCTTTCAATGTTGATATGGGAGCTGGTGGAAGAATACCATTTAGCGTGATCCTCCTTGATGGTTTTGTTGAATAAATGTCGAAATCAAGGGTTAATAGGAACTTTCATAAGCAAGCTAAGAGACGAAGTGTCGATAATTTAGTATATTGGTCAGCAATAACGAATAAAAAGTTACCGGCCGCTATGAAAAAGATGTACCCTATCGACGAATCGGAAGCAAAAAGATGGCGAGAGCATATTCGTGCGGTGGGAGAAAATCGTGACAAGCAGGCGTATCATACTTTGTATCTGCACTTTGCGCCTAAAATTAAGGCCTTTTATATGCAACATGGGATGGGTGCTAATTCAGAGGAGTTAACCCATGAAGTCTTTTTGCGTGTATGGCAAAAAGCAACTAGCTACTCAGCTGAAAAAGCCAATGTGTCTACCTGGATTTATACCATTGCGAGAAACTTAAAAATTGATGAATTACGCAAGAAACGTATATCAGAAGTTAACCATGAAGATTATGAGGAAGCTAGCGTTGAAGATAATCAAGAAGAAAAGATTGATTTATTACGCGATAAGCAAAATGTTAGTTCAATTTTGAAATTAATGAAAGATGAACAACGACATGTGATACAAAAAGTTTATTTTGAAGATAAATCTCATAGTGTAGTCGCACAAGAGCTGGGTTTGACGCTTGGTGAAGTTAAGTCAAGAGTGAGAAGTGGGTTGAATATCTTAAGAGTGAATTTGGGAGGAGGCAATTAATGAATTACCACCCCGATATAAAGTTATTATTGAAATACTCCAATGGACAGCTGGAACCCGCTTTATCTATTGCGGTTGGTTTGCACCATCACCAATGTAATAAGTGTCAATTGAATATTGCCGATATTGAATCCATTGCGGGTGACAGTTTGGAGTATTCTAATGATGTTGAACTCGCTGATAATAGTTTTGATAAATTGATGGGAGAACTAGAAGGCGCCGAACCGAATAAATTCATTAACAGTTCATGTGAATCCATAAATTCTGCTAGCAATAATGCTGATTTACACTACACACAACTTGCTGTTGCTCAATCTGATTTAAGTTTAGTGAGAAAGCTTGATAATCAAGATTTTGAAGATACAAAATGGAAAAAAATCACCAAAAAAATATCTCAATCAGAAGTGTTTTTGAGTAATAAATCATTTAAAGTAGAACTTCTTAAATTTAAACCCAATGCAAAAATACCTAAACATACTCATAAAGGTAATGAATTTACCTTAGTCGTTCAGGGGAATTTTAAGGATCGTTATGGTGAATATAAACGCGGCGAGTTTATTCAAATGAATCAAGCTAACGAACATCAACCAACAGCGGGCGAAGAAGGTTGTATCTGCTTAGCAATAACAGATAAACCTTTACGGTTTACTGGCTTTTTAGGGCCTGTTATCAATTGGATGAGCAGATAGTTATCTGGCTTAGTTTAAAATCTTAACATTAATACTCTAATACGATATCGTTGATTCTACAATTGAACTAAAAGTCTAATTGTTTTCTATAATTATTGATCCAAAATAACATCATCTTCGTATATGTTTATATCATTTATTGACTATTCATCAGTTTGTAGACTGGCTTATTAGCGTTCAAGAAAAACCAGTTAAAAAATGAGTGAAAAAGTAAATTATAATAACTACCTTTAAGGAATTTTTGACGTGATACCTTCAAGAAATTTATTCATAGCGATTATATTGTTATTAGTCGTTTTAATTAGTGGCTGTGCAACCGATTATCCTAACAGAAAGCCTGTTGGAGAAATGTTCCCTAGCGTCTCAGGGAAATCTTTAGAAAAGAAACCAATTTCATTTCCAGATTCTATCGCTGGTAAAAATGTGGTTTTGTTATTAGGTTATGTGCAGAATGCTCAATTTGATATCGATCGCTGGCTAATCGGACTTGACATGACTCAAACGCAGGTGGATGTATTTGAGTTACCCACCATTCAAGGTATGTTTCCTCGATTTTTTAAGACTCAAATTGACCAAGGAATGAGAAATGGGATCCCGAAACAATTGTGGAAAGGTGTTGTTACCATTTATGAAGATGGTGAAAAAGTACAGAAGTTTACCGGAAATTCTAATTCTAATAATGCAAGAGTTATCTTACTTGATAAAAATGGCACAGTGGCATTTTTTTATGATGAAGGGTTCTCCGTTGCTGCGATGAATTCACTCAGAAGTACACTGAAGCATTTGAATGCAAGCCAATAAAATTTCATTAAAGGATGAAAGTATTTCTCGCTTTTGCGATGATATGGTTAGACATTAATAGTTCTTATCCAGAAATGACCAATCAACTAATTGGGAAGGTGCAATCTAAATGAATATACTAGTGACAGGTGGCACGGGATTTATTGGACGCTCACTTTGTGAACGGTTATTACGAGATGGTCATAGTCTTGTGTTGTTAACTCGCACGCCGAATAAAATAAATGCTCCAGTCAAAGCTGTCGATAAACTTAGCTTCCTCGGCAGTGAAATAGTTTTTGATATTGTTATTAATTTGGCTGGAGAACCGATTGCTGATAAACGTTGGAGTATAGCTCAACAAGAGAGAATTATTCAAAGCCGCTTACAAACAACTGAAGACTTGATCTCTTATTTTAAGTTAACAACACACCTACCAAAATTGTTGATTAGCGGTTCAGCCATAGGCTATTACGGGATCAAACAAAGTGATTTACCTGTGGATGAAACCGTACATGGCGATGAAAGCTTTTCGAGTCAGTTATGTCAGCAATGGGAATCTATCGCCATGCAAGCTGAACAGCTTGGAGTGCGTACCTGTTTACTTAGAACTGGTATTGTTTTAGGAAAAAACGGTGGTGCTTTATCTAAAATGCTACCCGCATTTCAATTAGGCATTGGTGGAAAAATTGGTAGTGGCAAGCAATGGATGCCGTGGATCCATCTGGATGACTTAATCGGTATTATTCTATTTTGTATCGAGCAAGAATCGCTTACAGGTCCAATCAATGGCACTGCGCCCATGCCAGCAACCAATAAGCAATTTTCCCAAATACTGGGCAAGGTTTTAAAGCGACCTACTGTTTTTTCTATACCCGCATTTGTTGTTAAAATTCTAATGGGACAAATGGGTGAGGAACTTTTATTAGCAGGTAAACGTGTATTGCCAGTTAAAGCTTTAAACGCTGGTTATCAATTTAAGTATCGAAAATTAAAGGATGCGTTGTTAAGTATTTTGGATGATAAAAATCACTAGTGAAATGCATTTCAATTAAAAAACTAAAAATAACTATGAAATAATGTGTTTAAGTCATTGCCTGCTTGAAATGTTCAATTGCCAGCTTTCTAGAATATTTGAGATCAGTCTGGATTGGATAATAATCAGTGATTGCTTTTGACTCAAAATTATGAATTTCTTTAGCATTATAATTGGCTAATTCTGGAAGCCATTTCTTTATAAAATTTGCTTCAGGATCAAACCTTTTTTGCTGGTTGGCCGGGTTGAAAACTCTGAAGTACGGCGCGGCATCGGTACCGACTGATGCACACCATTGCCAACCGCCATTATTACTAGCAAAGTCATAATCAAAAAGATGCTGTGCAAAAAACACTTCGCCTTGTCGCCAATCAATCCAGAGATTTTTGCACAAATAACAGGCGGTTATCATTCTCAACCGGTTGTGCATCCAACCTGTCGTTATTAGTTGCCTCATGGCTGCGTCAATAATTGGAATACCGGTTTGACCTCTTTTCCAACGCCCTAACTGTTCGTTGTTTGTTGACCAGACCAAATTACTATCAACGGAGCGAAACCCTCGTTTTTTGGAAACATGAGGGAAATGCCACATAACGTATCGATAGAAGTCTCTCCATATCAACTCATTTAGCCAACAGTCTGAACTTGTTGGTTCTCTATCTTTGGCTATTTGGTAACAACGTCTAACCGAAATCGCTCCAACAGCTAGTCCAAACGATAACTGTGAAGTCGACTCTAAATTAGGAAAATTCCTTTCTTGCTCATAGCTACTAATATTATTGATGACGAAATCAAGTAGCTGACCTCGAAGGTGGATTTCATCAATCCTGGGTACATCAATTAGAGGTTTATCAATTCTGGGTTCGTCAATTGTTTGCTGAGTGTTTAACATTGTTTTCAAGTCAACCGACTGAATTTCGAGCATATCAAGGTTAACCCGACAGCCATCTTCAAAACCAGTTTGTTTAATACAATCCTGATATTTACTTGTTTTTTTTGCTTCTTGCAATAATTGAAAGTTTTCTACTGGCATTGGGCTTGGAATGATATAGCAAAACAGTTCACTGCCACTCAATATTTTCCTAACCTGATTGGCAAATGGTGTAAAGACTTTATAGGGTAAGCCAGCTTGATTTAAAATCGAACCTGGTTCAACAAGGCAGTCACCATTATATTGCCTGATAAAGACAGTATCTTGCATTTTTTGTGTTACTTGAGTGTCGCGAGTTCGTTCATTGAAGGCATGTTCGCGATTAAAAAATAATTGGTTAATTGATAATCGTTCACAAATTTTGTGTAAATCATTAACAACCGAGACGTAGTTCTGAGATTCAATAATCAACAGCGGTATATTAAGCTCCGCCAGTTTTTGTTTCAAATTACTCAACGCTTTCAGCCTTAAACGCTTATGATTGTTTCCAAGATTGTGATATTGATCCTGCTGATAAGACAGAAAATACACTGCAATTAACTGGTCACTTGTTTTCCATGCATTAAAAAGAGCAGGGTTATCATCCACTCTTAAGTCATTTCTAAACCAGACTATATTTATGTTCTTTTTCATTAAGTTATATCCGCTCCTCCAAAACTGAATATTTATATCATCGCCACACGGATTGCTAATTGTTTTGGATAGGGGTCGAAAAACGACAGACGTTTAATATACTGGTTAGGGTTATTTCTAAAGTGGTGCTTTAAAAGAATAATTGGCGCCATAATTGGTGCAAGCCCTTTGTTGTAGTCTATGATGATACGCCTTAATTCTGCTTTGTCTTCATTGTTGAGGAATTTTTTCAAGTGACCTTGTAAATGCATTAATACATTCGTATTGTTTGATCGTGTGGCCGGTCTTTTCACACCGTCTAACATTAATTGAATGTATTTTTCGCCAATTTCGTTGATGTTATCAGGTCTTGCTTGAGCTACCATAGGCCCTAATTTTCGATAGGTTTTCTGGCAATGTGCCAGTAATGTCATTTTATGTTTTGTGTGATAATTTATTAAATCTCGAACAGATAACTCTCTGCAGCTACTGATCTGCTGCCATTCAGAGTATAGATAAACTCGTTTTATGAAACTGTCTCTAAGTAAAGGATCGTTTAGTCTACCATCTTCTTCTAATGGCAAATTAGGGCAAAGTTGTTTCAATCTCGATGCAAATATACCTATACCATTACTCTGAGAATGGCCATGTTGGTTATAAACTTTAACTCGTTCCATACCGCAACTTGGTGAAGCTTTACAGAGTATGTAACCACTTAGCTGTTTAATCTTTTCAATATTTTCATCGGCAAAATCTGATAGTTGTTGAGTAAAGTCATCATCACCGCCAGATGAAAGCACTGCGCGAGGTGTTTCTGAGTCGCCAACCAGGCGTATTGTTTTGCGAGGTATCGGTAGTCCAATGCCAACTTCAGGACAAAGTGGTGTGAACTCAAATAATTGAGATAGTTCAGTTGAGCAAAAGCGACTATTTCGGTGACCGCCATCAAACCTGACTTTGACCCCTAACAAACATTGACTGATCCCGACTTTTATCATGGCGGCTCCTTAACTGATTAAAATAAGTATTTAAACGGTGTATACGTGGGAGAGTGAATATTGGATCAGTATTGAAATACAAAACTTATTTTACATAACTGATAAATCTTTTGTTTATACCCGTGATACCTGGAAATACGGGTTTCAGCAAGTCAAGAAGCGTCCATATTCGAGGCTTGAAGCTTCCGCATCCTGCTAACGCCCCTTACCTACGTCCT
>JBFFIY010000200.1:0-8255 GCA_041556195.1 Enterobacterales bacterium | reverse complement strand
TAAAGATAAAACAATCTCGCCCAAGTCAAAGCATATTCTAACGACTCTTTTGAAAGTTCTAACTGCTCTCGCAGACTGTTTTTAGCAATCCCATAAGAATTATTGGGTTGTGGAGTCAAAGATTCATTTAAAGGGCCATATTGCATACCATATTCAAAACAGGTACCCGCAACCACAAGAGCTTTTAGTCCAGATTTTATCAGGTTTTGTAGAAAAAATTGGTGCATTGGTAATTCTTTTTCAATATGATGCGATGAAGCATAATTGGGTAAGCCTCCCCAGGCAAGATGAATTAGAACATCAGGATCACCAATCATTTTCAAAGTGTCAGGCGTAGATTTTTGAAAATCTAATCGTACAACTTTTTCTTTCTTGAACTTAGGTTGATAGGTTGATAACAATCGAGTAACTGACACTATTTCAATTGGATGTTTAGCCAATTCGGCCACCACATATTTCCCAATGAAGCCAGATACACCTGTAACTGCGACTTTCATGTTATTAATTTCTCCTTCTGTAACAGTCGGGCTATTCAAAGGTAAGGTAGATGAAAATAATATAATAACTGAACAACAATCTTTAATAAAAAATTAAGATAATTCTAATTCAATAAGACTTGGTAAATTTTTATCTTTTTCAGAAATAATTTTGTTTCCTAATGGCCATTTTATATTAACAACAGGATCATCCCAACGTATTCCACAAGCATATTCAGGCTGGTAGCTCTCGGACATTAGATAAAACAGTGTTGCATCATCTGTTAATGTTTGAAAACCATGAGCAAACCCTTCAGGGATATAAACAGCCAAACCATTTTCAGAACTCAATTCAAGATGTAGGTATTTGCCATAGGTTGATGAATTTTTTCTAATATCAACCAGCACATCGAAGACTTTTCCTGAAATACACCTGACGATTTTACTTTCTTCATAAGGTTTCCTCTGAAAATGTAACCCCCTTAATGTGCCTTTTTTATTATTTTGAGAAATATTGTGTTGAACAAAATCATCTTCAACATTCAATTTTTTGAGCTCTTTTTTACAATAAGTCCTGAAAAAAGATCCTCGTTCATCCATATGCTCCTCTGGTCGAATAAGATAAGCTCCCTCTAATTCAAGTGGTTCTATACGCATTAAATTATTTCCACCTGTGGGATCGCAACCACTAATTTACATCCCCATTCTTTTGTATATTCTAACTGTTGTGTTATTTCGTTTTTTATATTCCAGGGCAGAATCAAAATATAGTCTGGTTTTGATTCAATTATTGTTTCTGGCGAATATACAGGGATCCGCGATCCAGGTAAAAAGGTACCTTGCTTATGTGGATTTTTATCAACTGTGTATTGTAATAAATCTTTATGTACCCCGCAGTAATTTAGCAATGTATTTCCTTTAGCGGCTGCACCATACCCAACAATAGTTTGATTTTTTTCTTTTATGGATAGTAAGAAGTTAAGTAGTGAGTATTTTATACCTTCGACTTTCTCTGTGAAATTGAGATAAGTACTCATCTCATTTAACCCTGAATTGGCTTCTTTAACGAGTATTTTATTTAAATTTTCAGTTTTTTTCTGTGAGCTATTAGCTAAATGGCCCACAAATATACGCAAAGAACCGCCATGGGTAACCAGTTCTTCCACATCAAAAACTGAAAACCCATGAGACTCAAATATTTTCATTACTGTATTTAAAGAAAAGTATGAAAAATGCTCATGGTAAATTGTATCAAACTGGTTATCTTTTATAAGGGAGAGCAAATGCGGAAATTCTAAAGTGATTACGCCATGATCTGATAATAAAACTTTAAGTCCAGCTATAAAATCATTGAGGTTGGGTACGTGTGCGAGAACGTTATTACCAATAATTACATCGGCAGTATTTTCTTCTGATTCAAGTTTCAGGGCTAATTTTCTCCCAAAAAATTCCGTTATTGTTTCAATCCCCTTATCTCTTGCTACCGTTGCCACATTAGTTGCTGGTTCAATGCCCAGAACAGGTATATTTTGTTGCTTGAAATACTGCAGAAGATAACCATCGTTACTGGCTATTTCTATAACTTTACTAGCTCCGTTCAGAGAAAATCTTTCAATCATCATTTCAGTATAATGTCTGGCATGTTCTAACCATGAGCTTGAATAAGACGAAAAGTAGGCGTAATTATTGTTAAAAATGTGTTCTGGAGATTCAAATTCACCTACCTGTACTAGCTTGCATTTAGCGCATACGTAGGCTTTCAATGGATAATAATACTCACCTTGCAATAATTGTTTTGGGGTTAGAAAGCTATTAGATAGAGGACATGTGCCCAAATCGACAAATGTATGTTGAAGAGGCGTATCGCAAAACCGACAATAACCAGACACTAGCTTTTCCTATAGGTGACAAATTCTTGAATTTGGTTCAGGGTAAATTTATTCATATTTTGATTTTCTAAAAAGGCCTTATACCATGAAACCGTCATCTTGAGGGCAGTCTCCAGATTAAGTTTTGCTGTCCACTCCAATTTATTTAAAGCCTTAGAACTATCAAGGTTAAGCAAGTGAGCTTCATGTGGATGAGTTTGTTCGTCAGTTTTCCAGCCGGCTTCATCACCCCAGTTTTTTACCATAAAGTCAGCTATCCACTTAACTGGCCGACTATCACTGTTATTGGGGCCAAAATTCCATGCCTGTGCCAATGTTTTATCATCAGTCATTTTTTCTGCCAACAGTAAATACCCTGATAGAGGTTCTAATACATGTTGCCAGGGTCTCACTGCGTTTGGAAAACGTATATTTGCAATAGAGTTATTTTGAAATGAACGAATAAGATCCGGGATCAATCTATCATTAGCCCAATCTCCTCCAGCTATCACATTGCCCGCTCTAACAGTAGCCAGACCAACTGTGGAATCATTTTGAGAAAAATAACAACGACGATAGCTGGAAGTCAGTATTTCGACGCAAGCTTTGCTACTCGAATAGGGATCGTGCCCACCCAGAGGTTCATTTTCTCGATATGGCCAACACCACTCCTGATTTTCATAACATTTGTCACTGGTTACTATAACAACACTTTGAATACTTTTGGTTTTACGAACAGCCTCCAATAAATTTAGTGTCCCCATGACGTTAGTATCATAAGTGGTGGTTGGATCATCATAAGAAGTCTTAACCAGGGATTGTGCGGCCAGGTGAATGACTATTTCCGGTTGGAAATTTTGTATGGCGGCCACCAATGATTTTTGATCACGTATATCGCCAATAATGGAATTCATTTTTGAATTAACACGAGTTACATCAAATAAGTTAGGGGTACTTGTAGGGGCTAATGAATAACCACATAGTTCGGCACCCATCATTTTCAGCCAGAGAGATAACCAACCTCCTTTAAAACCCGTGTGCCCTGTGATGAATACTCGTCTATTTTTCCAAAAACTCTGATTTATTACCATACGCACCACTTGGCGCTTCCAGATCCCCACATATCTCTTAATAATCTTAGTTCATGCAGGGTGTCAACACATTGCCAGAAGCCTGTATGATTAAATGCCATCATCTGACCATCTGCAACAAGTCTTTCACAAGGTTCTTTTTCCCAAACCGTGTTATCATTATCAATATAATCAAGCACCTGTGGCTCCAATACGAAATAGCCTCCATTGACAACCTCGCTTCCATAATCCGGTTTTTCTGAAAAGGAACGAACAGTATTATTATTGGATAATTTGAGTAGACCAAATCGTTGAATGGGCTTTACCGCCGTTACAGTAGCTAACTTGCCATGAGACTTGTGATATTTTACCAGTTCATTGATATTAATATCTGATAATCCATCACCATAAGTAAAGATAAAGGTACCATCAATTCGGTCTTTAAGTCGTAACAGTCGCCCACCTGTCATAGATGAATAACCGGTATCGACAAGTTCTATTTTCCAATTTTCCGAAAAGTGGCTTTGTGCCTGCACTTCACCTGTTGACAGGTTAATTGAGAGATCTGAATGTAGGTTAGGATACTGAAGAAAATATTTTTTTATCACTTCATTTTTATATCCAAGAGCTACTAAAAAATTATTTTTCTCAAAATGAGAAAACAACTTCATAAGATGCCAGAGTAGAGGCCTACCACCAATTTCAATCATTGGTTTTGGTATGCTTTCTGTCATTTCAGACAATCTGGTACCCAGCCCGCCAGCTAAAATTATAACTTTCATCTAAAAACCTTTCTTTGCTTAGATATTGCTCTCTAATTAAAATTTAAAGGGGGTCGTTAAACTCATTAGAAGTTAACAGAATCTTGACTAATTTAACATCTAATAATAAACCCTTAGGAGAAATTTAGATAATTTCCTTCAGAATTCCCCATATTATCTTGTAACTTCCTAGAGTTTTTTTTGCAACCAAACGACTTGATTTCTATAGTGTTATTGCAATTTTCAGGTTCAGCTATATACTTATGTAATAACACACAAAATGTAACCATTATGGCTTCTCAGAATACTATTGCCCTAACCGGACTGGCCAGACAAGTTGTTCAAGCAGGTTTGTTGGAAGAAGATGCAGCTTTAGACGCTTATCAGACTGCTAAAACTCAGAAAGTACCTCTGGTAAGTTATCTTGTTCAAAACGATCTGGTTGATTCTAAGGCTATAGCCCTGGTGGCTTCAGCTGAGTTTGGTACGCCAATTTTCGATCTTAATGCTTTTGATGCTGAATCTATCCCTATGGATCTGATTGAAGCACAACTTATTAAAAAACATCATGCTTTACCTCTGTATAAAAGAGGTAATCGCCTATTCACTGCTGTTTCTGATCCTACCAATGCTTCAGCACTTGAAGAGTTACGTTTTAATACTGGTATTAATACCGATGCTATTCTTGTTGAAGATGACAAACTGACTCTACTCATTAAATCCATTGTTGAAGCAAAAGACAATGCCAATTTTGCTTCTGATTTTGATGATGCTGATCTTGAAAATCTGGAACTTAGTTCTGGTGAAGAAGAGCAAGATGAAGAAGATGCGTCGGGAGATGATGCACCCGTCGTCCGTTTCGTGAATAAACTACTATTAGATGCGATCAATAAAGGTGCTTCTGATCTCCATTTTGAACCTTATGAAAAGTCTTACAGGGTGCGCTTTAGAATAGATGGCGTACTTGAGGAAGTTGCTTCTCCTCCTGTTAATCTGGCAAACAGGATCTCAGCCAGACTTAAGGTGATGTCGAAGCTCAATATTGCAGAAAAACGCTTGCCTCAGGATGGTCGGGTTAAAATGAAGCTGTCTAAGACTAAATCTATTGATTTTCGTGTGAGTAGTCTGCCAACGCTATTTGGCGAGAAAATCGTCATGCGTATTTTAGATTCATCCAGTGCCAAAATGGGTATTGAAGTGCTGGGTTATGAACCGGAACAAAAGGAACTTTATCTCGAAGCTTTGGGCAATCCTCAGGGTATGATTCTGGTCACTGGCCCAACGGGTAGTGGTAAGACAGTATCTCTCTATACCGGGGTTAATATTCTCAATGATCCTGAAACCAATATTTCTACAGCAGAAGATCCGGTTGAAATTAACTTATCCGGGGTTAATCAGGTACAGATCAATACTATGGCTGGCCTGACATTTTCTACAGCACTTAGAGCCTTTTTGAGGCAGGATCCTGACGTAATTCTCGTGGGAGAAATACGTGATCTTGAAACAGCCGAAATTGCCATGAAAGCAGCACAAACGGGCCATCTTGTGTTATCAACTCTACACACAAATAGTGCACCGGAAACGCTTACTCGACTGGTTAACATGGGAGTGGCACCTTTTAACATTGCCACCACTGTCAGGCTAATTATTGCACAAAGACTAGCAAGAAGACTGTGCAAACATTGTAAAAGAGAAGTCGAGATCCCGGAAAAAACCCTACTTGATGAAGGTTTTTCAAAAGAGGAGCTCGACCAGCTCACAATTTATGAACCTGTAGGTTGTGATAAATGCTCAAAAGGGTATAAAGGAAGAGTCGGGATCTATCAGGTACTCCCTGTATCAAAAAATATAGGACGTATTGTTATGGAAGGCGGCAATGCTTTGGACATCTCGGATCAAGCCGCCAAAGAAGGTGTTAAAGATCTCAGGCAATCAGGACTGGAAAAAGTCAGACAGGGCATTACCAGTCTGGCAGAATTGCATAGAGTCACTCAAGATTAATACAGGAAAGAACATGTTGACCTTTATAGAGTGCCTCGGTAGCAGGAACTTTCGAACACAGGAGCTAACTCATGGCAGTTGAAACCGTTAAAAAAAGGCTCAAAACAGGCTCTACCAAAAAAGTCAAACAGGACAAACAGCATAAATTCACCTGGGAAGGCACTGATCGTAAAGGTGGAAAAATTAAAGGTGTCTCAAGTGGTACCTCTCCTGCCCTGGTTAAAGCCCAATTAAGAAAACAGGGTATAAATCCTTCAAAGGTACGCAAACAAAGCCCTGAGCTATTTAAATCTAAGGGTAAGTCGGTAGATGCTAAGGATATTTCTATTATTGCCAGGCAAAGTGCCACCATGATGAAAGCTGGTGTACCACTGGTTCAGTCTCTGGATATTATTGGAACGGGTAATGAAAAAGCCTCTGTACAAGAGCTGGTTTTACAAATTAAAAATAATGTGGAAGCAGGTAATTCTTTTGCAAATTCTTTAAGAAAACATCCCAGGCATTTTGATGAGTTATTCTGCGATCTGGTTGCAGCGGGTGAGCAAGCTGGTGCTTTGGAGGAAATGCTGGAACGTATTGCTCTTTATAAAGAAAAAACCGAAGCGCTTAAATCTAAAATTAAAGCCGCCATGAAATACCCCATAACAGTTTTGGCCATGGCAGGCATAGTCTCGGCTGTTTTGCTGATTTATGTGGTGCCCATGTTCCAGGACATGTTTGATAGCTTCGGTGCCTCACTTCCTGCTTTTACTCTATTTGTTATCAGTATGTCTGATTTTCTGGTTGCCTGGTGGTGGGCCTTTATTGTTGGGATTATCGTTCTGGTCGTCGTCAATAAGGAAATGCATCAACGTTCAGAATCCTATCGCGATTTTAAAGATCGCTTGATACTTAAACTCCCTGTTTTTAGTGAAATTCTCAATAAGGGAGCCGTTGCCAGATTTGCTCGAACCTTATCAACCACCTTTGCGGCTGGTGTTCCACTGGTCGAAGCCCTGGAGTCAGCTGCTGGTGCATCTGGTAACGTCGTTTACCGAAAAGCTATTTTACAAATTCGAGATGATGTATCTACCGGTATACAGATGAATGTTAGTATGGCGACTGTGGATATTTTTCCAAATATGGTGGTACAAATGGTTGCCATTGGTGAAGAATCTGGAGCACTCGATAGTATGCTGAGTAAAGTAGCTGACATTTATGAAGCCGAAGTAGATGACGCAGTCGATGGCCTTAGTTCTTTGATGGAGCCAATGATTATGGGTGTTTTGGGTATTGTGATCGGTGGTCTGGTCATCGCTATGTACCTACCAATTTTCAAATTGGGTTCAGTTGTTTAGAGGCTGTTTTAAACCTTAATTCGACACATTCCTAATTTTTACCAACCAGTTCAGTTACTGAGTGAGTCACGTCTTATATGTCCTTTTTTGAATATTTACAATTAAACGGTGCCGCTTTATCTGGCACTGTTTTTGTTTTAGGCCTACTTATAGGCAGTTTTCTTAATGTAGTGATATATCGCCTACCCGTTATGCTCAACCGTCAATGGCAGGAAATGTCAAAAGAATACCTGATAGAACAGGGTTGTAGCATAGAGTCAACTGGTTCAAACGGGTCTGAAGAAGCAAAATTGTTTAATTTAATAACCCCTGCATCCACTTGCCCGCATTGTGGACACAAAATAAGACCCTGGGAAAACATTCCTCTACTGAGTTACCTGTTTTTAAGAGGTAAATGTTCTAACTGCGCTAGCCACATCAGCCTACGCTACCCTCTTATTGAATTACTCACGGGTATTTCATTTTATTTATGTTCAACATTATTTGATCCTGACATACAACTCATTGCTATTTTAGGTTTAACGGCCTTTTTAATCGCTCTATCCGCCATTGATATCGATCACCTCATTTTGCCGGATCCCATGGTTTATATTTTGCTTTGGTCGGGCTTAATGGCAGCTTTACTGGGAATTACCGTAAGTATTGAGGATGCTGTAATAGGTGCTCTCGCAGGTTATTTATCTCTTTGGAGCATTTTCTGGTTATTTAAACTTGCAACAGGCAAGGAAGGCATGGGTTATGG
>JBFFIY010000199.1:0-8351 GCA_041556195.1 Enterobacterales bacterium | reverse complement strand
TGCTATGGAGTTATTAAGATAAAACCTTCTCCACATCTCTTCCGTGGATTCTCCAAGCCTTTTGTGATATTTTGTCTTATAAGAACAGTTTATTGTGGCCCCGTTGTCAGAAGTTAAAGATTCTCCAAAAGCAAAAACTCTCCCAGAATAACCACCCCAAATAACGTCTTCCTTAGCAAGCTGCTGTTTACCTACAATCATTTTAGATGCTTCAAACCCATCATAGGTAGACCACCCGTCAATAAGGTAATCATAAACGATAACGGCATTGTTTTTAGTAGAACCGTCAACTGGGATTAAAAACCAAACCTCATTGCGATCTTTTAAATGGACAGCGTCCGCCTCTTGTTTAGCAGCACTTAGGTTCATTCTCTTAAAGGTACTTTCTACCCTGTCAGAAACAATGTCTACATTCACACCGTTATATTCGCAAATGCCCTTTTCATCTAAAAACATACATCGAGATAAGAACGTGACAACAGCCTTATTAGAAACACACCCATAGTCCTTGGAAACAAGCCTCTGCGAAATACTCTTAGGATCATCTCCTATAAACTCGTAAATTGATTTGTCTTTAAAAACCATGAGTCTTTCCTGATAAACAACATAACCAGTAATAAACTCGTTATTGTCGGTTCCGCTCTGAAAGAAACTTTCTGGTAAGATTCTTTGTGGGCTTAAGTTAAGATATTGTGAGCTTGCATTTTCACTAAAATAAGTTGTTGAGGCTTGTCCTGAAAAACCACCCATTGCCAACATATTATTATAGTTTTCTATAAATTGTGGTTGCAATGTAACAAAACCTAAATACCCACTTACACCAAGATCTGAAGCGTCCACAACATTGTTTTTAAATTCTGATCCAGGTGGACCAAGTGCTGCAACAGCCATAGTTGCATTGCTTAAAAAGGTAAAATAACCAAAATAAATGTCACTGCCCACCCCGGTGCTTACTGTTTTAAAGTCTAAATCAGAAGGGCCTTTTTACATAATTCTTATAACAGAATACCCGTGGTCAACTGGAGTCATTAAAGACAAAAATGGTGTGCCGCCCGACAGCGGTGTGAACTCAAACCTTGCGTAAGTTGTTCCCGGTATTGTCAATGTAAAGGTTTGGCTTGAAAGAGGCCCTAAATAACCAGTGAAATCTTGCCAACAAAATCTAAACTGGTACACACCCGTTTCTGCGATTGTATAGTCTGGGGCTGACAAAGTTCTTGTGGAAAATGTCGCTCCAATAGCAAAAGAAGCCTGTGCGACTCCAAACCTTGAAGCATCACCACCTTGTTCTTGGACCTTTAAAAAACTATTCCCATCACACAAATACATATAGTCTTCAAAAGTTTCAAAATCTACAGGGGTTGCATTAAGGCTTGGAGAAATAGCGGTGGAGCCTGTTGAATTATTGTGTATGAGCGTATTCCCTACGGCATAACAAAGAGCTGAGTAGCCAGTTGATCTTGTGTATTCATGTATTCCATTGATTTGTGCGTCTATTCCAGAGTCTACATAAAGCGAGTATCCTGGCCTTGAAACCCACGCACCCGGCTTCTGAAAGCTTAGGTTTTTTAAAGAGAGAACTTCATTATCTCCAGTGAGATATTCCGAAGACTTTTCGTTTATCCCACCAACATTTTTATAAAGCTCTTGTTTTAGTTTATCGTAAGCCATCTACCAAACCGGATCAAACCCGTCTTCTGTCGTAACCACAACCATTCGTGGTCTATCAACATTACGGTTTTCTGCATCTCTTCTCATCATATCTATATATTCGTTCTTTTTAATCAACAAAGCAGAAGGATCTCTTCCATCTTTTATAAGACCATCCATTGCAGCACTTATTGCTAAAAACTCTTGGTACTCTGTGGGAATATCTGGAACGTCCGTGTCATCATTCATCTCTGCAATTCTATAAGTGTAAAATAGTCTTAATGTTAAAGCAGAGTCCGGCACTGGAGATAAAATGATTGCGTCCCCTTCAAAATAATAAGCATAAGGACTTCCCGTGTTTGAAAGCCTTAAGTTTTTTTGTCCCAAAGTAATAAACTGTAATTGTCTGACAGATTCATTTGGAGCTGTCCCAGAGAGCACAACTTCTAAATGGTTAATCTTTAAAAAATCGGTGGGAAGGGCGTACTTTGATTGGTCTGCCGTGAGTGTTGTTTCAGCACACTGGACGTACCTGTTTTCAAAGCTTTGGATTAAATGCTTTTGGCACTCTCTTAAAGCGTTATTAAGAAATCTGTTAACCTGGGCCTCTTTAAAATACCCGCCATTTTCGTCATCAAGCCAATACCAAGTCAGGTTTCTCAAATCTAATCTATTCACAATCTTCCACCCCAATTTCCTTCCACTCTGTCCATATAGTGCTCACACCGCTGGCAGCATTCCATGTGGTACTCACGTTAGGGCAAACCAAACCCCAAATTGAATTACAGCCCCAAATAAATCCAAACGTATGAAGTCCAAACCCATTTATAGCGTCTTTGTCGGTTAGGCCCTCGTCGTTAAGGGCCACACCATTTACTGTCATATCAAATTGTGGCATCTAGCTCCCTTTTGCTCTTGTCTATTATCACAGGACATTCTTCGGTTTTTAAGTCCATAAACTCCATAAATTCGTTTGCAACCGACTCCCAAGAGAAATCTAGACCGCTAACATCAATCTTTTTCCACTTCTCTTGCTCAATAGCGTCTATTAGGGCCTCAGCCCACATATCAACCTCTTTAGGTGTAACAGCGTCCTCAAAGATCAAATCAGCCATTCCGCTCTCATACGCCCCCCTGAGAGTGTTTTTAAGGGCTCCGATTTCTCTAGCCACTGGATAACACTTGGCACTTAAAGCCTCGATTGCCGTAATACAGAAGGTTTCAATAAAATCTGCAGGATATAACCAGGCTGAAGATCTCATCATGTGGCCAGCCAAAACCCTTTGTTCCACATTCCCATGGTAGTTAATCCAATCTCGCTCATTACAAGCTCTTTCAAGCCTGTCAGCCATTTCGCCCATTCCGTACTTTCTTAGGTTATCAAAACCGTAAAACACGTTTAGCTCTATAGGAAGCCCCGAAATCTCTCTTGCTCTCTCACAAATATTAATAGCTCTATCAAGACCTCGGTCTGGGCTTGAAGGGAAAACAACTGAATAAGGATTCTTTTCAACATTGTCCACATTGCCAAACCTTGTGGGATCAATCCCATTTCTAGTGACCTGGATCTTTTCAGTAGGTATTCCCTGCATGATCTGAACGTAATCTTTATGAAACTCAGTAAGGCATAAAATCTTATTATAAACATGATGTGCCTCAGCCCCTCTTGTGGTTAGGTCGTGGCACCACAGAAAAGTCTTAGCGTCTGTTAGCTTTTGGTTGTGCCTCCAGGCAATGTGAACCTTTGGCTTATTATGAAGGAAATAGTTTTGCATTGCTGCATTTGATCTATACTCAACCCCATTTGGTGAAACCCTTGTAGTATCTCTATCGTTAAAAACAATCACCTTTTGCCCGTTCTTAGCAAAGTTTTCAGCTATTTCCACAGCCGCAGTTTCACTTCCACCAATGCCCTTTTCTTTGTAGATAATGTCATCCCAAGGATAAGGACAAGAGCCTGGCAAACAAGAAATAACAACTTCATCTGTTTCAGGAAGATCTTTTAATCCATCTCCTTCTGCCAACTCCCTAACTCTTAATAGCTCTGTTAAAATCTCTCTAGACCTTTCACTTCCATAAAGATTTACAGACTCTTCAGCCTCTTTTATAGCCATGTCAAATTTATTCATATGAGCATAAACCCTAGCCAATTGGTCCCTTGGAAGGTCTTGTGTGGAAGACGCCACGTTAAATAAGGCAGAAGGTCCGCTATTAACAATAGTTCCCTTTGCGGCATGATAGAACGGCAAAGACCCCAAATAGTCGCCCATTTGAACTAAACAATCTCCTGCCATTAAATGAAGCTCAGCCCTTTTGGGCTCAAGAGTGATTGCCTGTAAACAAGTAGAAAATGCCCTTTTTAGCAAGGCTTGTTTTTTAGTTCTTGTAAGTTTTTTATCTCTCATTGCCTTATCTATCATCACTCTCACAAAATACTGTAGTCCAAGGATTCTGTCGTGTGACTCAAGCTTTTTAAAATCAAGTTCGTCAAAGACCTCAAAAGAATCATTCCACCTTCCAACATCACTTAATTCTTTGCCGTAATAAAACTTCAAGCGGTTAGGAATGTCTCCATCCAAAACCATGTGTCTTTCAATTATATCAATGTTTCTTCCGCGATCTCTTTCAACATCTGCTGGACCTCTAACGTGATTTATAGTCCATCCAGAAACAGACTGCGCTTTAACGTCTTGCCCAGGCTTTGGAACCATTCCTTCATGTATAAAATACGTCCACGGAGCAACAAGGTCTCTTTTAATAACTCTTTCTCTAATAAAGTCTATTACTGGATTTCCAGCTTCGTCATAAGCATAGTTATATTTAGCAAGCCAAAAGTTAGCTAACTGCATGACATTGTCTCGCCATTGAATGAAAGCTTCTTTGTTTCCTAAAACGTCGTCCCCGTCCATCCACATGATGTAATCGGTGGTACACTTAGAAAAAGAATAGTTTCGAGCCTTTGCAAAATCATCAACCCAGTTAAAATGGTGGACAGTAGCTCCTAGTTTTTTAGCCAGTTCCACAGTTCCGTCTGTGCTTCCAGTGTCGGTTATATGTATTTCATCAAAACATCCTTCGATGCTTTCAAAGAGCTTTTCAAGATTGTGCTCCTCATTTTTTACAATCATTGCCAAAGATAGAGTGGGTCTTTTCATTTTTTCTCCTTATGTTTTGGTGACGTTGTCAACCGTGTTAGCAAGTGTCTTACTGGCAATAGTCGTGAGTCCTGCACGATCTGTTACTGTCCAAACACCTGTATTTTTATTAAAATCTGCATCTCCTTCTCTAAATTCTACAGCTCTTTTTAAGTAGCCATAAACATCAACTGGATCAGTAGCACTGTCTCCAAAGACAGAAGCCGTTGAGCCAAGCTTTGTATCTATTCCAGATAAGTATGAAACACTTGTTGTCCCAATGGCAATACCAGTTGTTCCAAGAGCCACTCCAGTTGTTCCAAGAGCCACATTTGTAGTTCCCAAGGCAACATTAGTGGTGCCAAGTGCAATGGCTGTATTCCCTATTCCTACCAAAGTTGAGCCTTGAGCAATTAGTGTTGCATCAACAGCTTGAACTCTTGCGTCTATAGTAACTCCGATTGCCACATTGGTAGTTCCTAAAGAAATTGCCGTATTTCCAATTCCTACCAAAGTTGATCCTAGGTCTGTTGTTTGTAGGTCGATTCCATCTGAAGGGTCTAAAATGCCAGCAATGTATCTTGTGGCCGTGGGAGCTGAAGCCGTTCCATCTGCTAAAAAGTAAATTGGTGTATCTGGTAGAAGTGTGGCAGAAAAAGCATATAGTCCACTTGAAGTTAGTGACTCAAAGAAAGCTGGCACAGCAACCGAAGTCCCATCGAGTGCAGCGAAAGTTAAAAATGTTGGTGTTAGCCCAGTGTAAACCCTAGGATCTCCAGATGTGAATACTATTCCGTATTTTTTAACCATTAACTTATTCTCCTTAAGAACTTATTCATCCTAGTTGATCCTTGTGAATGAACAGACACCGTCTGTTGCACCGGCTGTATTATTTGTTCCAGAAACAATCTCTAGCGTGTCTCCTGCTTCGCAAGGGACTTCCACACTCATTTTAGTTCTAATATTTGCTGGAACATTACTGATTATGTATCCAAAAAAATCAGATGCGTTTTTTTCAATACGCAAGTTTACCGAGCTTGATGCGTCATAAGTTCCATACTGTTTGATTTCATACATCCCAGGAACAGGACAAGTAAATACCCCAGTTGAGCTATTGTAAGCACCATGTGAATCTTTTATTTTAGTTGTGTGTACTATTGTTGTGCCGGTTGTTAATGTTGTAGAACTTAGAGTCTTATAACTCGCCCCCACAAACTCATTCATTCCTATGGTCTGTGGTGATTGGATTTTGTTTATTGAGAAACTTCCATTTGTGATGGTTGCTGTTTCAGTTGCTCTTATTGTAAGAGTATCACCCGCAACTAGGTCTGGCATAATCACAGAGCCAGACATATATCTACCAGAAGCAAAAGCACTCCCTGCTAAAAACTTACTTGCAGAACCATTTTTGTAAACTCGAAGGTTAGTTCCAGTAACAGTTGATGCGGCAACACCCCTTAGCTCATAGTCACCTGATTCTTGAATAGTGTATGTGTCTGTGGACCAGCCACCATGTGAATCTTTTTCGGCAGTAAAATCAATGTCTGTAGAGCTTGCAGTGACAGCTTCAGATGTTTGAGTCCCAGAAAACACAACACTTCTCAACCCAGCATCACTGCTTGTTACAGTGTTGGAACCCCAGCCAGCGATTGGCATTCTAACACTGGTAAGTGAAACGACATCACTAGTTGCTACAACACCGTTGCCGTTTGCCTTAGACAATGCGTTTACTGTTGATGATTGTTGGCCAAAAGTAACATAAGAAACGCTAGGCTCAATTAAAACAGATGTGTGAAAATATGTTGTTGATGCTCCTGTGCTTCTTTCTGCGCCACCGATTACGGCCAATGTTGTTGTTGTGCTTGCCGACGTTAAACCGCTAGGAAGTGACATTCTTGCTTCTGTAGCAGTAGGAGTCCCAGATGTAAATCTACCCCTTATGAGTATATCACCTCCCTCTCTCTTCCAATACATTGAAGAAACAGAAACAGTTCCAAACCCAGTAAATGTGGGAGTGTACTCAACCCAGTCCGTAATGATAGGCCCTTTTGCCACTTCCCTTGGACCGACCGAAACAGAATCCACCTTAAACGTCCAGGCAGAAGCATTTGTTGTACTTATGTGATAAATTAATCTATACGAATCAGAATCACTTGCAGCTTGAAATTGAGCACTAAAACTCCCAGAGCCATCAAGCGTAAATCCTGTTGGCTGTATTAAAACAGCGTTTGTAACATCGTAAATGTAAACTGTAATATCAGAAGGATCTGCAGCAGTTCCAGCGTTATAAGCAAAGTTTGCACTTGCTGAATACAGCATCGAAATTGTTAATACCTTTGATTTGTAACCTTCGTCGATTGTGAAGTCGTCGCTTATTCCCTCACCCTGTCTGTTAACCGCGTCTTTTGTTATTAATCCAGAGCCAGCCCCAACAAGTGGAGTTGAAGTAGTACGAGTTAAAGTAATGTTTGGCGTTCCACCTGTGCCATCAACTGGCTGAACTCCAGCCGCATCCGCATAAGTGCTCCACCCAGAAACGTCGCTCTCAAACTTTCCGTTTGTTATATATTCTATTTCGTTAGCATCGGCAGCTCCACCACTAGGACCAAATAACATAAATTCTCCTATAAAAACGTGGGGAAAGGAGGAAAAAATTAAAACTCCCCTCCCCACTAGGACTAGTACCCACTCAAGGCACCAACCTTAAATATTAAGACGTTGCTCCGAACTCTTCTTTAATATCTTGAAGAGCTTCAAACACCATAGCAATACAAACATCGTCTGCAGCCGTGTTTGCAACTGAAGATACAACTTCGATCAAATCCTCTGTTTGCAGAGCAATCAAAGAAGATGCTACTTCAACAGCAGATCCGGATGTTCCAAATGCAATCGCTACCGTGTCAACTGCAGCCAAAGGAATTACAGTTACACCAGCAGACGTCCAACGACGTGCTTGCAACTGATAACCAGGAACTCCAGATAAACCTTTTGCCGCAATCCAAGCGGATTTAAGCTTGCTGGGATGACCAACTAAATGAGCTACTTTTGTTTCAGATGTAACAAAACCCTCATAATGCTTTGAAACGCTATACTGTTTTTCAGAAGCGTCCTTATCTCTATTTGCGATACCCATAATAAATTCTCCTATTTCACCATATTGGTGGTATTAATATCGTTAAAAGTCTTTTTGAACTGATCCCTAAAATCATAAAGAAATGACTCCATAGAGTTCTTGCGATCCCTATCTCTTGAGGCCTCAGCCTCTTCGTGTTCTTTATCAAGGTCAGCCCACAAAGACTCGTTACTCCATAAATCAATAGCCTTAAGCCTTTGATAGATAGGTTCGATGCCCCAATCACAAGGTTTTCCACTAGACGACCAATTATCAGTCAAAGCAAAAACATGATCTGCGCTGGGTTCAATTGATCCAATCCAAAGATTGCCACAATCATACCAATTACATCTCTTGTTCTTTCTCATTATGTTAATCACTCCTCTAAAGTCACGCTCAGCATATAGCATTACATCGTGTCTTTGAATCGCTCTTGTAATTGTACGGCACCGATT
>JBFFIY010000198.1:0-8351 GCA_041556195.1 Enterobacterales bacterium | reverse complement strand
CGAGTTCTTAAATGTGCCCGTAGCTGTTCAGGTTTTCTCTAAAATGAGCCAGATCGAGGCAAAAAATGTGAGTATACTCGATTATTTGACCATTTTTGAACGATGAGATGGCTCATTTTAGGGGTAAGCTGAATAGTTACATTTTATTTTGATCAGCTTTTAGTAAGGGAGGCTATTTATCCGGTTTGAACATGGCTGCATCAATAATGGACCATAAGTGTATGATCCAGCCCAAAAAGAACCACCATAAGACTGCAGCCATAACGAATTGGAAAATAGCCATTAATAAACGTCCTTGAATAAGTTGACCTAACCCTGGTAGAAAAAAGCTACATAAAGCGGCAATAATGTTACCTGTAGAGCCTTGACCTGACATAATCTTACCTTCTAATTTGATGTTTTTCAGTTAACATTATCTGAAATCGATAAGGATGGAGGTATATATTCCCTGATAACTGGACAGATATACTGTACTTAGCTTGTGACTTATGTTCAACCTAAATTCATCAGTTGAATCACAGAAAAGTGTTTATCTCCATGGATGGAGTAGTCATTCTCAGCATTCTGCCTACTATGACACTGGTTTACCCCGAGTTAAATGCTCCTTGCATGACTATGAGTTCAATTATGGAAGGTTCTCGTCCTGGTGATTGCCCTGAGTAACTTTCGCGGGTTGTTTTAGGTAAAGCCGTTTCAGGTAAGTTTAAAACCAGTCTAAAATATCGTCAATTTTCGGGGTTTTACCGGTCCAGATCTGAAAACTTAAAGCTGCTTGTTTAACTAACATACCCCATCCGTCAGCGATTGTTTTTATATTTTTTTCTTTTGAAAATTTTATAAAACTTGTGGCAGCAGAGCCATATTTTAAATCGTAACAGGCTTGTGTTTTTTTAAAAGATAAATGTTGTAAAATTTCATCAGGAAATGAATGTGTTGATAAACCGTTAATGATGATATCGTAGTCTATCTTGGGTATTTTATTGATGGCGCAACTTGTTAAACTTGCAGGGTTAGAAAAGTGTTCAATTAATTCAGTGGCTCGTGTCTCTGTTCGATTGGCTATAATGACTTTGGCGGGATTGCAATCAAGCAAGGGGCCTAGAATACCACTGACTGCACCGCCAGCTCCCAGTAATAAGATAGTTTTTTCCTGTACAGAAATATTTTTATTTTTCAGATCGCTAATGAAACCCTTTCCATCGGTATTATCTGCCATTAACTTTCCATTTTCCATCCACAGAGTATTAGCCGCTTTGGCTTGTTGAACATTTTTGGTCACGCAATCAGCCAGGTTAAAAGCTTCATTTTTATAAGGTACGGTGATATTTAAACCATGGCCGTTGTTTTTGAAAAACATCTGCACTGAATGTTTAAAATCATCAGCCTTGATATTGTATTTCTCATAGCTGATCTTCATGTTGAATTGTTCGGCAAAAGCCTGATGTATTCGTGGTGATAAACTTAGATCGACAGGTAGCCCAAACAGTGCATATTTGTTCATTAATGCTTCCTCAATATAACCTGAAGTTTGATTTAAGATTGTTGGGATTGAAATTCATATTCTTTTTCTACAAAGCAGATCCTGATTTTATATTGTTTATACCATTTCTCTTTTCCTGCCTTTTGAGCTGCCTGATGTGCTATGTTTTCACGCCAGTTTTTTATAGCAGCTTTATCTTTCCAGTAAGAGATGGTGATGGCTGAATCGGCATTTCCACAGGATTCCATGTCAATAAATCCATTCTGCTTTCGTGCCAACAGTTCCATTTTTTCCGCCATTTCTGCATAGCCTTTGTCTTCATCATGGCGAGAAGATGAAAAAATTACAGCGTAATAATCAGTCATTTAAGCCTCTTTGGTGTTTGCAGTATCTGATTCTAATTATCCAGAGTTAAGGTTAATGAAATATGCCTATAAAAAACATTTTTCACAACCTGTTTGAACTAGATATGAATAATATTCTGTGTTTGATGTTAATTACTTATCCCGAGTTGAAGTTATTTAACCTGAACTCGGCATAAGAATAGTCAAAATACTATTAAATATTAGTAGGTTATAACTGCCTGATAGCCAAAATGGTATTAGCACAGGCTTAAAATGAGTCCAGTGCAAGTATTTTAGCGGTTATTACCAAAAGTAGGCGCTTTAGGCGAGGCGGATTAGCGGAGCAATAGCGTGTGCTATTGGTAGCTGGTTCAACGCAGAGAACTGCTAAAATAGTTGTGTTAGGCGGCTGTTCTGATCCCGAGTTGAGGTTATTTACATAGAAGAAATAATTAGAGAGTAAATAATAATATTTCATATGATTTGTAAAAAATTCAATAATAGCTTTATACTGTATGAGATTTTTCTTATTTGGGGATATTAAAACACAAGTATTTAAGAAAGTTCAATCTATAATATTTTAACAAAAATTTAATACAACTAATAATTCTAAAAATATACTTTGGTAATTTTTGGGGGGAGAAAAAAAGATGTCGATTAGATTTCGTGCCAGTACGTTAGCTATAGCTGTGGCAGTAGCTTTAGGTTCTATAACGTCATATGCTGCAGATGAGAAAGAAGAAGATGAAGAAGAAAATAAGGTGGTTATTGTCGGTTCGCGTGCTGCTCCGCGTTCTGTGACAGATTCGGCTGTGCCCGTTGATATAATAACTGCAGATGAATTTAAGAGAAGTGGTTCGCCAGATATGCCAAGTATGATACAAAATCTGGTGCCTTCTTTTAATGTTAACGATCAACCTATCAATGATGCAGCTACATTGGTGCGTCCTGCCAACCTTCGTGGTCTGGCTTCAGATCAAACTCTGGTTTTAGTCAATGGTAAACGCCGACACCGTTCAGCGGTCATTACTTTTCTTGGTGGTGGATTGTCTGATGGAGCACAAGGACCTGATTTATCTGTGATCCCAACATCAGCAATTAAAGCTGTTGAGGTACTAAGAGACGGAGCATCTGCACAGTATGGTTCTGATGCTATAGCAGGTGTTATCAATTTTCGTTTAAAAGATGATCCTGATGGTGCTGAGGTTGAAGTTCGTGTAGGTTCTTATTTTGAGGGCGATGGAGACACGGTACAAATCTCGGGCAATGTTGGTATGCCTTTAACTGAGCAGGGTTTTGTGAATTTCAGTTATGAGTATAAAGAGGCCGATCCAACCATTAGAAGTGTTCAACGCGGAGATGCGGCGGCATTGCAAGCGAATGGAAATACGGCGGTAGCTAATCCAGCCCAGATTTGGGGATCTCCTGAATTTAAACATGATATTAAACTCTTTCTTAATGCGGGTATAGATTTAACAAGTGACGGCCAATATCAAGAGGCCTATATGTTTGCTAACTATGCTGAACGTGAAATTGAAGGGGGATTTTTCTTTCGTAACCCGCATAATCGAGGTGGTATCAATGATGGTGGAACGGATACCGAAGGTAATCAGCTTTTATTAGTAGGTGATTTAACCGGGGATATGAGTGGTAACTGTCCTACCGACATTCAAGTTGGAGATAACGTTTTAACTAATCAACGCTATATCGATGAAGTAGCCAACAATCCGAACTGTTTTGCTTTTAATGAAATGTTACCTGGTGGTTTTACACCACGCTTTGGTGGGATTGTTACTGACATGTCGTTGGTCATGGGTACAAAAGGGGATTTTGCTAATGGTATTTCTTATGATATCAGCGGATCGCTTGGCTTAAATGAGGTCGAATTTCTTATTAGTAACACGATTAACCCATCTTTGGGACCTGATACTCCCAGAAATTTTTCTCCAGGACAATATGAGCAAACTGAACAAACTTTCAATTTCGATTTAAGTAAACCTATTGATATTGAAGGAATTAATGAACCCTTATATCTGGCTGGTGGTTTTGAATATCGTCATGAAGGTTTTGAGATCACCGCTGGTGATGTGAATTCGTTTGCTGTGGGGCCACTGGCATCACAGGGATTTGGTATTGGTTCTAATGGTTTTCCTGGGTTCAAACCTGAAGATGCAGGGCTATTCACTCGCCATAATATCGCTTTTTATGTTGATGCGGAAATCAATCTTACTGAAGATTGGTTAGTGGGTTTTGCGGCTCGTTATGAAGATTTCTCTGATTTTGGTGATACCACTAAGGGTAAACTATCGACTCGCTATCAAATATCAGATGCATGGGCAGTACGTGGTGCATTCAGTACAGGCTTCAGGGCTCCTACAGTAGGCCAGAGTAACGTCCGAAATGTGTCAACGGCTTTTAATGAGGGTAGACTAGAAGATCAGGCGACTTTACCTCCAACTAACCCAATTGCTATCCAAAAAGGTGCAACGCCCCTGGGACCAGAAGAATCTGAAAGTTTCAGTGTGGGTATTGTTGCTGAATTTGAGAATGGTTTGTTCTTAACCGTAGATTATTTCAATATTGAAGTAACTGATCGTTTGAGCCAAACTTCACCGTTGGCACTGTCCGCTACTGATATTCAGTCATTATTGGATCAGGGAATTACTGATGCTTCGAGCTTTAGCAGTGTTAAGTTCTTCACCAATGATTTTGATACTACTACTCAGGGGATAGATGTAGTCCTTAACTATTCAGAAGAAATGTTTGGTGGTGATACTCAATACGCACTGGCGGCTAACTGGACAGAAACCGAAGTTGATAGCTTTAATCCAGATAATATCAATGCTGCCAAAATTCAAATGCTGGAAGGCAACATTCCTGAATACCGTGCAACATTTACCACTACTCACACAAATGGTAACTGGAATCTTCTAGCCAGAATTAATTACTTCGATGAGTTCTTTGAAGATCATCTGGATGCTGGCGGAGATTTACCTATTTTTGCTGGTTCTGAAGTAACAGTTGATGCAGAAGTGGGTTATTACTTCACTGATCAGGTTATGTTCGCCGTTGGTGCGAAGAACCTGTTAGACGAAGAGCCAGACAGAAACCCATGGGATTTTGTTGTAGGATCCCAGTTTCCAACAACCTCACCTATTGGTATCAACGGTGGCTTTTATTACGCTCGCTTAGCTTATACCTTTTAAAGTCTTACCTTGTAAAACTAAAAACCCAGCTGGTTAAGCTGGGTTTTTTTTCGTGTTTAAAAAACATTTAGCTCAATTTGTACTAAGGGTGGCTTGAGAGCATTGATGAAATATGCCAATAAGTAGTCTTTTGTACAATTTCAGTTATTGGCATTCGCTCATGTTATTCAGCAAGCGTTAAGAATCAAGGAGTTATATTTATTCAATATTGGCACAGGTATTGCTCACTTGTACCAGTTAGATAGCTAAACGGTTTTATAATAAAGTTAATTATCAGGAGTAAATACATGAAAAAAGCATCATTTTTAATATCATTTCCATTGGTATTGGGGTTAAGTGGTTGCGTCATCAGCGTTGGTGGTGGTGAACATTCTGAATGGGGTAGTGATTGGGAAAAGACTCAGGAAGATAATCGTTCAGCGATTGCTCGTTTAAACATTGGTGATAGCCGTGATCAAGTGTTGAATATGTTGGGAGAGCCTGCTTTTAGTGAGTCTTTTTCACATAATAATACCAACTATCAGATCTATTATTTCCGTACTCATAGAGCTCATGGCGATGGCCATACGACCAAAGATGAAACTACACCTGTTCTTTTTGTGGGAGGACAGGTTTCCGGTTGGGGTCAGCAGGCACTTGATCGGGCTATGGATGTTTCCGGTTAGGTTATTTAACCTCAACTCTGGATAAGGCAGGTCGATTAATTACATTTAATACTTAAATTTCAATAGCTTACACTAGATTTGCTTTTGTTCTGGATCCCTTAAGTTCGGGATCCAGGTTTTACCTCCATTTTTATTGGCTATTTCATGAAAAATGAGAATTTTTGTGAATGTTCTCCCACTATATCCCTCTAGCGCTATCCCTGCCACTATGACCTTTCACAGTGTAAACTAACAGAACCATAGTCTGATTTATGAATTCCTATTTGAACTACTATAATCAAACTATTGCAAGAGTCACGGATTTTTATTTTTGCATATTGCCTACTGATTCAGTTAAAGTCATTAAATCATAGCAACCAAAAAAAAAGGGATATTTGCCATGTATCTTCGTCTATTTTTAGCCATCTGGTTAGTTATCTTCACTCATGCGAGTGCTGCTGAAATTCCCCCCGAACTTGAAAATTGGCAAGGTTGGGTTAGTCATGAACAGGAATTCCGTAGTTGCCCTAATCTGGACGGTAGTCTATTTGGGAAAAAAAATAGTCATCTTTGTGCCTGGCCCGGGCGTTTATCACTCCACGTAGATGAAGCTAAAGCGGAATTTTCTCAACAATGGCATTTACTGGATCATAGTCGGGTTCCATTACCTGGAGACATAAAATTCTGGCCCGAGAAAGTCAGTGTCAATCAACAGCTATTCGCGGTGTTACAAAAGGATAATCGACCCTATATTCAACTACCCAGGGGAAATTATCTGATACAGGGACAAATATCATGGAGTAAACGCCCCGAAGCTTTAAAGATCCCATCACAGGTAGCTTTGTTTGACTTCAGCATTAATGGCATTAAAAAAGATTTTGTTGAAATTAATAATGGTGAGATCTGGTTAGGAACGGTTAAAAAGAAACAGATCAAAGAAAAAGACTACCTGAAACTTAGAGTGAATAGATTGTTACAAGATGATCATCCAATGTCGATGGTTGTGGTTGTAGATATGGAAATATCTGGACGTGCCCGAGAGCAAAAACTAACAGGATTTAATCCTAATAACTATCAATTAAAGTTTATTCGATCAGCGCTAAATACTCGTGTGGATAATCAGGGGGATCTCTGGGTTCAGTTAAAGCCCGGACATCATCAAATACGCCTGGAATTTAAAATTTTTGGTTTCCCTGAGAAATTAACTTTTTCCGAGACTGGAAAAGACTGGCCGAAACAGGAGTTGTGGGCCTATGCCAGCAACGAAAGACTACGTTCAACTCAAATTGAAGGAGTCTCAGCAATAGATTCGGAACAGGGGCTGGTTAGTCAGTGGAAAAACTATCCACATTACGTGGTAAACAGAGAAGATCAGTTTACTCTTGTTGAGCGTTATCGGGGGATGTCGCATAGCTCAGATAGTTTGAACTTATCAAGAGAAATGTGGTTAAGTTTTGATGGTGAAACCTTTTCTTTTGAAGATGCAATTGAGGGGAAAAAATCCAAAGACTGGCGTATTAATACCCTGGTGAATTACCGCCTAACCCAACTTAGTAATCATGGTAAGAAACGGCTCATAACTATTGATGAAAAAAAGCGCACGGGCGTTGAAATTCGTACACCTACCTTGCAGATCATTGCCAATGGAGAAGTGGATGCAAGTGAAATGAAACATACTTCAGGTTGGGATCTTCCCTTTGCCAGTACAGCCATAGACTTACATATTCCACCAGGAAGAAAATTGCTGGTGATCTTAGGGGCCGATCAATCTGGTGGAGACTGGTTTAATAAATGGAGCCTGATTGATTTATTTTTTGTGATGGTTATTATGGCACTGACGTATAGAGTTTTTGGGTTACTAACGGGCCTGTTAGCTTTGTTGACTATGGTGCTGGGTTATCATGAATCACAAATGCCGTTATTTCTCTGGTTCAATCTGATAGTTGCTGTTAGCCTGGCCAAAAAGATCACTGGTGAAAAAATAAAAAAATGGCTGGGTGGCTTTCAATGGTTAAGTTTAGGGTTGTTACTAATAGCTTTATTACCTTTCCTTGCTGATCAGATCCGCTTTACACTCTATCCTCAACTAGAACAAAACCAATCACTTTCTTCTAGTTCAGCTTCGGGTATGTACTTAGGGAATTCCAGCAGGCAAGAGTTGCGAAAGAGTCGGAAACTTCCTGGTAAAATGGCTCAGTCACAACTCGAAGCTGATGGGCTGATAAGTGAAAGTGTCCAAGATGATGAAAAAATAATTATCACGGGTTCGCGTATTAAACAAGTCGATATTGATAATAGTTATCAAGCTGATGCTATTATACAAGCCGGAAAAGGCAAACCTCAGTGGCAATGGAAAAATGCTTTTTATCGATGGAATGGGCCAATAGATGGCAATGATAATATCTCTATTATTATTTTATCCAGGCCCTGGGTTGTGCTTTGGAGAATATCGTTAGTTATTTTTTCTGTGTTATGGTTAGTTGCTATTTTCAAGCAACGTCTGCCCTTTAAAGGAAGGCCTGAGCAGCCCTTAAAAGTACCTGCAACTGACACTTCTGGAGTGGATAATGATTTACATGAAAAAGATAGCCCGTCTAAAAAAAATACCCCTGCTGAAAGAAATAGTTCTGGTGAAAATAGGAGTAATCGTATTTTTAATAAAAATAAATCTACGGTT
>JBFFIY010000197.1:0-8505 GCA_041556195.1 Enterobacterales bacterium | reverse complement strand
TAGGTGATAATAGGGAGTATCTTGAACGCAGATAAGTTCTGAACGAGGTCGAGTCATGTTAATTCCTTTTAACGATTGATTGATAAATAGACTAATGATATCGTGGGTGGATGTCAATAATAAAGTGTGTGTCCCTTAAATGTTTTTTATGATACAGATAAAAATTTCCATAATATTTAAAATTACGCATCGTGACTACAAAAACGCCATGTTACCGATTGTTAACATTTGAGACTATTATTCTTTCAAACAAAACCATCGTAAAAAATCGAAATCTTACGATGGTTCCGCTTTGAACACTGACTATAAATTAGTTATGGTACTACAAACCAGTCGTAATCAGACAATTCAACAAAATTTGATTGCTGGTCAAAAGAAATGGTCTGCAAGATATGATTTCCTGGTGTGGGGTTAGACCATGCTAACTCATAAGGTGCACCAATTTTATTTCCAATCAGCTTGCCGTCAATATAAAAACTAACGTTTAAATTCGTGTTGCTAACACCAAAGAGGTTAGCTGTTAATATCAAATTATTTCCCTCAAACCGTGGTTCCATGGTCTTCATTTTCGGCTGTTTGGGTTCATTATTTGAGGTTGTTATGAGCACACTCGATGCGTCGATTGCTGCCTGTAGTGCCTCCTCAGAAACAACGACAGCAGTTCTCAATTTACAATCTTGGTTGGTATCAACGCCATCGGTTTCATCGGTGTCGACCACAACGGTACAATTTGCTATTGGTGTAGATTCCATCACTATCAGTTTTAGGAATGCATTGCTAACATTAGCGTTTGGCGCTAAGAGACTATCTACCGCTTCTTGAGTAATCAGTGTCCTCACCGAATAGTTTGCCAAACCATTTTGAACTGGATCTTCCCATGTGCTTTTAATCATGTAAATAAGTTTTGGTACCACGCTTTCGGTTACAAATTCAATGGGTAGAGCAAGCTCTGTTCCATCTACAGCTAACTTGAAGTCACCAAAGCCAACGCTCCCAACACCTGCGCTGCCTAAAATGACTTGCCCAAGGTTTGCGGCAACAACCCTTCCAATACCTTTACTAAAAGCCACTTCTACGGTGTCACCATTAAGCAGTGCTAACGTGAAGATCCTGAAACTAAATGCTGTTGAAATTGAATTTGCTAGAGATACTCCCGCAATTTCTGTGAACAAGCCCTCTACAGCAAAAGATAGAAGAATATTACCTCCAAACTCAAGCGCGGTATCCACCCAATTACTGGGCAAGTTAAAGCGGATCCATTCCGCATGTACACTGTCTGCTGTGACTATTCCTGGCCAATCCACCACAACTTCAAGTGATCGGTAATTTTGATTATTACTCCCAGAAGGCCAAAGCTTAAAAGTTTTACAGCTAAAGGAGTAAGGGGTGCAACCATCAACTCCAAAATCTGAACTTGGGATAAAAATATCTCCGGCACCAGAACTATCACTATAACCGGCAGGGTAAATATCATTGGGATCAAGTGCAACGCCACCTTGTGGGAACCATTCAGTTCCGGCTTTGCAAGAATTCCAGTCACACCAGGAGTTACGACGTTTTCGTCTATCATTGGCCATATCTCTTATTACATGGCTATCTTCCAATGTTTTTATTGGATTGCTCCATGGGTGCTCTGGATGTGGGGAATTGGGATCTATATCCGCCTCTTTGTTTTGTAAAACATCCCATAGTACGGGGGCCGAACTATCATCCATACTAAATAGGTCAAAAGTTCTGGATATGAAGTTTCCGGTGTCATCAACGCCAACTGTTCCCATAGTTCCTGGTTTGATTGGGATTTTGGAAGTGAAAGGCAAAATACCAGAAATTGGTTTTGAAATATCATCCTCAAGATCAGGAGCATACCATGCCATAGCCTTGGCATATTTGTTCTCATCACTAAATATAACTATGACTGAACCGTAGGATTTGGACGACATGCCAGTAAAAATTAAATCCTCGTTAACATGCTTGAATACGTTGGGGTAACCATTAAAAGCCCAGCCCGTATTGGCGGCATACAAGAATACATCATTTATCCATTGATCAAATCTTGGCCCAGGCGTTATACCCCATGCTTCAATTAATTTATCCTTTGCATCTAAGGGAGGTCCACAACTAGGCAATAAAGAAAACACTACATCGCCAACAGTGCCCGTAGTTGTAACATCGATTGATGCAGGAGAAAAACAACCTTGTACATTAGAATTAGACACTTCAACCCTAAAAGTCTGTTCAGAAGGAACATCCCAAAAGATATAATTACCATTTTCATCCGTTGTGACCGTAGCACCTCCATCAATGGTCAAGGTAGCAAACGGCACGCCCGTGCGCACAACCACAACATGAGTTCCGCTAGATGGCACTGAAGTATTTGCGATGGGCAATGATTCACTTGGACATGAATACGCATGTGCGGCACCAATGTCAGAATGAAAACGGTTGCTTCTTGTTCCATTGGAAAAAACTTCTCCCTGTTCCGTAAACATTTCAATGTTGGCAACAGGCGCTCTCGCCGGATCTGCCGCCGTTTCATCTCGGTCAATATATACGGTGGCACCGTCACTAAAATTCAAACCATTGGTTAGAGTAATGGCACCTTCAGTTTCTTCCTCACTAGTTCCAAAAGACGAATCGGTATCTAGTGCTGCAACCGAGCCGAGTGAAACGACTGCACGACCATTATGAACCGTTAATGCGCTGATATCTTCATCATTACCATTGTTTACCCCTTCCGCCAAATAAGCTCGCTCAGATAAATAAAGCTCGCCCGTCCAGTTCGCTGAAGCTGAATGAGGCAAGGGGGCTGTACTGGGTGTCACTTGAATAATATCGCCATCTTCATAACTAACCGGAACACCGGCGGAATTAAGCAAAGCAACACCATCGTTAGTGTAGCTGATAAACATGGCATCAATGCCGCCTGTTGCACTCTCAGCAATATGCAGTCCGTCTATATTGTCTTCACTACTGCTTAATCCATCCGTTGCACTGCCTTCTCTTAAAATACGGGTGATTTTACCCGCGTAAGTACCACTTCGATGGTACCGAAAAACAGCGCCGTTTTTCATTACAACACAGCTGCTACATTGATCGTAGTTGGCCATCCCCGCCCGATAATCCTGACTCAATGAAAAAGCAACATCGCCGTTTTTAAAAACATACAAACCATCAACATGAAGCCGTCTTGGAACTCTATCAATGTTGGGCTGATCACTCCCTGCCATTAATAATAAAGGCCCATCAGCAAAAGAGGCAAACAGATCTTTAAAGCCGCCACTACCACTATAAATAGCCGCATGAAGTTTTAGTTGAAGACTTGAACTGCCATTGGTTGAATAGATAAACGAGGTGCCCTTTCTAAAGGTGTATATACTCCCCTTACGCTCAATTCGAAATTCATCACCCACCGAATAAGTTCCACTGGTTACTTCAATCGGTAATCCATCTTCATCTGTAAGCGGAACAGCTTCTGCCCCATTAACATAGATTTTCCAGGTGCCGCCACTAAAAAACCGAAATCCATAGTTGATACTTTTGATTTTATGTAAGCTATCAGAGCGGTTTTCAAAACCGAAAATACTGCTTGTTCTAGCTGCACTAATTTTTGCGCTAATTTTTGCATTCGTATTGGCAGGAGCATATTGGCTGGACTGAATACCATAATTCCAGCCATTGGCTAAACCCGGCGGTTTGCTTATTTGTGACAAGCTACCACTACGCAGAGAAGAGATATCCGTTGCAAAGGAGGCTCTCACAGCTTTGAGCTGTCCCCCCGAATCATGAACAGCCGCATGTAGACGCAAACTAACAATTGAGCCAGTTAGTCGATAAACTTCATCAAATATGCCTGGTGCGGATTGTCTTTCTTGCCTGAAAATATAATTACTACCATCCCGGGAAACAATAAACTGGTCGCCTGAACTATAGGAGCCATTGGGCAGGCGGCCCTGGCTATCGGACTGAGTGAGTGCAATACCATCGGTATAAATTTTCCACTGGCCTGTTGCTTCAAATAAAAATCCGTACTTAACCTCAGTACCTTGAGAAAATGCAGCACTCGAATCGACCAATCCAAATACGGCTTTTTTATTACTGACAACCCGCGCACTCACACCACCTTCACTGGAGCTGCTACTTAAAGTTTTATCGCTTTGAATAGAAAAATTCCAACCAACAGGGTAATTATTTGGCTTTGTTAAATTCCATGCCTTAGCAGCATTATCATCGTAAGTAGGTAGAAAATTGAGGTTGACTGTTCCTGGTACTTCACAAACACTTTCTGAAGCTCCAGCCTGGCGGTTGGAAAAAATTCGCCGAGTAGTGAGCGGAACTGCACTACTTGAATGGGTAAAATCATAGCCATAGCTTTGACTATGATTAATCTTATCAGGCCAGGTTTTTGTGACGTTATCCGCCAATGTTGCCCAATCTTGATTGTAGTCAATATCATGGTTATGCCAATTGGCTTCTCGATTCATTGACCAAAGCAAACCATCTTTGGAGGTCGCTCTGGTGGTATTAACGCCTGCATTTATCCCCTCAACTAGCGCAACTACGGCGGCATCTTGGTTGAGTACTGGGCTACGAGCGTCTCTACTGAGTTCAACATGACAGAAAAAACCAGTTTGACCATGAAGTCCAGCCCGAGTTTCCTGTCCATGCAGATTGTAGGTTGCCCCTAAAAAGCGATAATCACTACCACTTTGAATTTTATTTTGCCCTGTAGTGGTAACCACAGAATTAACCAGGCTATTATCTGCTCCCGCTGGATTGCCTTTCAAAAACACCCCAGCTCGTCCCACACGGTTTTCAATGGCTTTTTCAATATTAACGCAATGTGGATTTAACCTTGCGCCGCCAGTAGAAATGACCGCTTTTAATGGCCTGATGTTGGTTTCACTCACAGCGCCCGAATCGTGATTAAAATCAGCCACCGTTTCAATAATGTCATTATCAGGGAATTTGGCTGCCGTGGTATTACCAAAAGCATGGATTTGGATGGTTAAAATAGAGTCCGTTGAGGCATGTTGATGAGCCACATTAAACAAACTACCCAACAGATCCGGTGGATCAGCGTTACCGCTGTTACCTAAATCGTGAACCGTCGAGTCAGTTCCAGCAGGACTGTTATCCCAGGGAGAACGACGAAAAGCCCCTGCAATAAAATAAGCATGAGCGGCAGAGCGATGAAATACTCTGGCACCAACATCGGGTGTAAACGTATCATTTAAGGGATGAACTATTTCAATAACGCTACGCGGTGCCACGCCTACTTTATAAAAGAAGCTCCCCCAACCGTGATCTTTAACGCTATAACGAGGCTGCAACCCAATCACTCCTTTTGCTGGGTTAACAGGATCAATTAACAACATAAACTCATAGTCAATGCTGTTGGCGTTTGATATTTCCTGGCTAGTGGGGCATTGTCCACTACTAAGAACCGGTAGCAAACTGGAAAAAGTAGAGCGTTGGCCGGGTGTTGGAGCAATAACGGTGGTGTTTTCGTTAAAGGCCTTTATTCTTGGTTCAACGGTTGTATCGATATGTTGTGGTAAATCGGTAGTGATCTGAGTTACGGTGGTACAGGTTTCAAAACCGGGAACAGCAAAACCTGGCATAGAGGCAAAAAATAGCACGCCAATAAGCCCCTTTTGGAGCTTGGACAGTATTGCCGATAATGGTTTATGAGATATAGATTGGGTGTTGTCAATTTTGATGGGTGTATTGAAGTGCCCTCTATTGATTTGAGGCACCATAGCTGGCCTTGCAATCTTAAAACTTAAAAACTTTTTTTTCAGTCTTTTGATTTTCATCGCGATTTTCCTATAATTGTTTTTATCGTATGGCTGCAACGCTAACAGGTCACTAACATTCCAAATTAAGAAAACACCATGTATCTTGTTATTTTGACCATACATCTTGTATATTTAAGAGAAGCACTCGGTTAGTGTTATAAACTACTCAGATAATATTTCTACTGATTAGACCTGTAATAATCTCGATTTTTTGTCGTTTTTATTATCGATTAATTATTTCTTTTAATAACAACAAGATAAAAAATGTAATCTTAGTATTTTCGAAGTCATTATTGAGCCAATAATGTGAATTCCTGCAGTAGATTAATTTGAGTTTTGACGGAGAATAGAACCAAATCGTTTTGCTTGTGCCTGATTGACAGTAAATGTTCAGGAAGGAAGCAGCTTAATATCTAACAGGTAATTATTTCCAAAATGAAACAATCCAACAATTTTACAATTAATAATTGCAAGATAATTTGTGATGAATATCGTGTGGAATGTACTGATCTGGCATTAACAATTACTTTGCAACCTAAATTCATTGAAGTTATAGAGTATTTGGCATTGAATTACCCTAGACTGGTCTCTCGAAAGGAGTTGATTGAAGAAATTTGGAATGGAAATATTTGGGTCGGCGAACAGGCCTTAACTAACGCAATTTGGAAGTTGCGACAAACTTTTCGCAAATTACTGGGTGAGACACCAGTTATTGATACCGTTCATAAAGCAGGATATAAGTTGGCCATAGAACCTGAGTTTGAACAAGTCTCAATTAAGAATAAAGACATAAAAAAACTCATACCATTACCTTTTCAAATTCTCTTAGTTACGTTAGGTGTTATTATTAGTACTAATATTTATTTATACACTAACGCAAAGACCGAATCTCGAAATCCAACAATCACATCTATTACCACTGAACCAGGAAGAGAAATTTTTCCAGCGCCTTCTCCAGATAACAAGTGGCTGGTGTTTAAGTGGATCCGCCATGGTCACACTGATGATTTATATTTAAAAAATATTGAACATCCTAATCATGCGCTCAAGAGACTAACTTTTTCTAAAGCTGAAGAAGGTGTACCCATCTGGTCCAAAGATTCACGGCACATATACTATAACCGAATAAACAGGCAAGATAAGAATTGTCAGGTAATACAATTAACTCTGGAAAATCTTGCAGAAAAAGTGATTGCGGCATGTCAATATCAAAAATTCACTCAAACATCAATTTCTGCTGATGGAAAATATTTTGCTTTTTTAGCACCTTCAAAAAATAATAGGCCTGCACCAATATCTATTCTGGATCTTGATAATCTAAAAAAAGAACCACATACAATTTATTGTCAATATGAGTGTAGTTATAGAAACCGTGATTTAGCATTTTCACCTGATGGAAAAATGTTAGCTGTTACCAGACGAGAAGGGGATTACAGCGAGAATGTTTTTTTAATTGATTTATTGAATAATCAATCCAGTCAAGTTACCAGTGGATTTAAAAATATTGTCGGTATTGCATGGTATCCAGATAACAAACGTATTGTCTTCGGTGCTCAAGAGTCAGGTTTTAGAGAAGGGTATGTTGTAGATATAACATCAAAAAAAATTAGTTTGCTTGGTGTGCCGGGGCTTGCTTTCCCCGTTTTTTCCAATGATGGTGAATCTTTACTTTATCATTACCGCATTACAAAGCGCCATATTGCGTCACTGTCTATAGGACAAAATACTAATTCAGCGTTGTTTCCCTTGATGCTTTCTGAATTTAGTAATAGAAATCAAAGCTATTCAAAAATCAATAATAAACTCGTTTATACATCAAATGAAACTGAGCATTTCGAACTCTGGCTATCAGATGTTTCTGGTGAGAAAAGAGAACAGATCACTTTTTTAGAGCAAGAACTCGAAACACCAAGTTGGTCTCACGATGGCAAGAAGATAGCATTTTTAGCGCCAAATGATGGGAATGTTGGTAATAAAATCTATTTACTTGATGTTAAGACTAAGGATGTTTCTATGCTTAAATCCCCATTTAAAACTCACGGGAGTCCAAACTGGTTGACAAACGATTCGGCGGTAATTTCATCAGTTAGCGTTGGTTCAAAGAAAAGCCTTTACATGTTTTTTATGGATGGAAGACAACCAAAAGTTCTCATAGAGAATGGTGGAGTGTTCAGTCAGATGGACAATTACGGTAACCTCTATTTTACCCGAGAAAACGGAACTATCTGGGTTAAATCTATTGAAAATAAAGAACAGCCACAGCAGTTTTTAGCTAAAGAAATATTCTCTACTCTTTATTTATGGACTTTGACGGACGGAGGCATTTATTTTTCTAAAAATGAGTTAGAATACTCTCAAGTTAACTATTATAATTTTCAGTCTAAAAAGGTTACCCCGATAGCCAGGCTTCCGAAGTTATTCGATGATAAGTATGTGTCTTTTTCATTAGTCGAGAATGAAAATAAGCTACTTATTACTATTCAAGAACTACCCCAGGCGAATATTAAATTGCTACGCAATAGCATAATTTTCAACTGACGGTTATCTAAAACCCCTATTCACCTATGCTTTGTGGAAGAATAGTGCCTGTCCTTTGTAACCTTTTAAAATGAGTTAGAATACTCTCAAGTTAACTATTATAATTTTCAGTCTAAAAAGGTTACCCCGATAGCCAGGCTTCCGAAGTTATTCGATGATAAGTATGTGT
>JBFFIY010000196.1:0-8536 GCA_041556195.1 Enterobacterales bacterium | reverse complement strand
GAAACTAGAAACTCGAAACTCGAAACTCGAAACTCGAAACTCGAAACTCGAAACTCGAAACTCGAAACTCGAAACTCGAAACTCGAAACTCGAAACTCGAAACTCGAAACTCGAAACTCGAAACTCGAAACTCGATTCTCGATTCTCGAACCTTAAGTCCTGAAAAATTCCGTCATGGCGTCAATCATGTATTCATGATCCATTACACCAGCACTCTCACGGATACTGTGCATTGACCACATTGGGTTGCCAACATCGACGCTTTTGATGCCGGTTTTAGCAGCGGACATGGGGCCGATGGTGCTACCGCAGGCCAGATCGGTTCGGTTGACGAATTTTTGGTAGGGGACACCTGCTTTTTTACAGATATTAACAAATAAAGCTTCGGTGTGAGCATCTGTAGTATAGCGTTGGTTATGGTTAATCTTTATCACTGGGCCTGAGTTAATAATAGGTTGGTGTTCAGGATCGTGACTTGTTGAGTAATTTGGGTGGAAGGCGTGAGACATGTCAGCACTTAGCATGTAGCTGTTGGCCCGTGCATGGAGTTGGTTTTGTGTACCATCATCATCTAATGCTGCCCCGATCCTGGAAAGGATGTTTTCAAGAAAATTACTATCGGCGCCCTTTGCACTGCCACTTCCTACTTCTTCGTGATCGAACATGGCTATCATGCGTGTGGCTGATTGAGAGCAAGAGCTTGGATCATCTTTGCTATCGGCCACTTTAACATCTGCCAGGAGGGCTAAAAGCGCACTATGGCAAGAGGCTAAATTATCTAATTGGCTATTGGCAAAAAACTGTTTTTCATCCCCAAAGAAACCTCCTTTTTGGGTGTCATAAATGGCTAATTCCCATGCCAGGATATCTTCGACATTAACGGACATCGCTTTAGCCAGTATTTGGTGAAAATAGTTAGTATTATCTTTCTCTTCTGGTGCTAGAGATAAGATCAAAGGCAACTGGGTTTGTTGGTTAAATTTTAAGCCTTCTTTATTTACCATACGATTCAGGTGTATGGCCAAATTGGGAAGACGCATTAACGACTCATCAAATTTAACTAATCGAGACTCAAAATCTGTGACTTTGTCTCCGGTTTTAATACTGACCCTGCCTGCAAGTGATAGATCTCTGTCGGCAAAGGTTGCCAGAATAGGGCCGCCATAAACTTCTACTCCCACTCTCAACCAGGGGCCTTTTTGAGATATTGGGTTGGGTTTTATTCTTAATCCGGGAGAGTCGGTATGGGTGCCTATTATTCGATACCCTGATTGGCTGGGTGGTTGTGTGCCTGCAATAAATGCGATGATAGAGGATTGATCACGAATGGTGTAATAACGTCCTGACGCTCTGAGAGGCCAATCTTCATTTTCTTCCAGTTCTTCGAAGCCATGGAGCTGCAGGATCTCAACTGTCGTGCTTACTGCATGCCAGGGGCTGGGGCTGTGATCGATATAATCAAGCAATTGTTGAACTGTATTGTGGGCATTTGATATAGCAGTTGTTTGTTCGGTCATAAGGAACCTGAAATAAGTAATTTAAGAGGTGATTTTACAGGTTTAAGGCTGTTGATCAAATATTAGCTTTTGATAGCTTGGATAAGTTCGTCCATTACTAAGGTCATCTGTGCAGAAGATTTTGATTTAAGTGCTTCCCTGATGTATTCAATACGGCGTTTCTTTTCTGAGACTATTTCTTCTTTAGTTGATAAATCTTGTGATACATCCTCAAGCGTTGAGTAGCCTAACAACAGTTGAAATCCTTTTAAAGTAAGGGTGGCTTGTTCTATGCCTTCATTGGGAATTTCTGACTTATAGGTGAGTAATTTCTCTTCAGCTAACCAAAACATGGTAGCCAGACAGGCTTCGTAACGTATGTTCATCAGGCCATATTCATCTTCATAACCTTCTGGTGAAATTTCACTGATATAAATGGAGTGTTGACGAGGAAAGTGGTTAAACAATCGGAGTAAAATGATTGCACTATCTCGTCTAAAGTCATCAATATGTAAGTCCACTTAAATCTACTCCATTTGCTTAAGTCATAGTGGTTAAGGAGCCAACCTGTCTATTTGCCATTGACCAGTATCTTTTAACTGGTAGAGAAAACGATCATGTAGTCTTTTACCGCGACCCTGCCAAAATTCAAAAGCTGTGGCTTTTACTCGATATCCTCCCCAAAAAGAAGGTAAGGGTATCGATTTATGCAAAAATTTGTGTTTCATCTCGGCATATTTTTGTTCAAGAAGTTGCCTGGATGAAATGGGGTGGCTTTGATTTGAAGCCCAGGCAGCGAGTTGGCTTTCTTTAGGGCGAGTTGTGAAGTATTTAAATGCTTCTATAGTACTGAGTTTTTGTGCTTCACCTGCAATTCGGATCTGTCTTTCAAGTCCAAGCCAGGCAAAATGCAGGCTAACTTTAGGATTCCCTTTTATATCCTGAGCTTTTTGGCTGCCCAGATTGGTATAAAATACAAAACCTTTCTGATCCACATGTTTAAGCAGTACAATGCGCTGAGTAGGCTGACCCTGTGCATCAACGGTAGCAAGGTTCATGGCTGTAGGATCGAGTAACTGAACATCAATGGCCTGTTTTAGCCAAAGGTTAAATTGATCGAGTGGCTCTTCCAGCAATTGTTCCCTTTGTAAGCCATTTTGCAGGTATTCGCGTCTCAGGTTTTCTAGATCCATTGGATTTTTTGGTGTGTTTATCAAGGAATAGATATAACATATCGGCATTAGGCGAGTAACTCAAGACTTTAATTCCACTCCAATGATGATTTCATCAATATGACTGACGTTGTACAAACTTCAAAACTTATATACCTGTTTAACCAGACTTTTGGTCAAAGCCATCAGGTTGAATTGGTCAGGGGAGAGCAAGAACCTGTCTATTTGCCTGCAGATGAGTCTCATGCTAGAAATCGTATCATTTTTGCCCATGGATTTATGAGTAGTGCCTTTCATGAGATAGCCCACTGGTTAATAGCAGGGAAGCAGCGCCATAAGCAGATTGACTATGGTTATTGGTATGAAGCGGATGGTCGTACTGCCCTTCAACAAATGTTATTCGAAAAGGTAGAAGTTAAACCTCAGGCCATTGAATGGATATTATCGAAAGCAGCCAACCATAAATTCAGGGTAAGTGTGGATAATCTTAGTGGAGAAGCGACTGATCCCGCCCCATTTAAACAAGAGGTTTACCAACAGGTTAAGAGCTATATAAAAAATGGCCTACCTGAGCGAGCAGAGAAATTTCGCTACCAGCTTTGTTTATTTTATGGCACATCCAAAGTTATTCAATTAAATGATTTTGATGTGCAAAGTATATGATCCTTAATAAATCAGATGAATCACTCAATGAAGAACCCGGCAAATAAAAAACTCAAATTAGGTTTTATCATCAACCCCTGGGCTGGAGTTGGTGGTGCGGTTGCATTAAAGGGCAGTGATGGTGATAAGATCCGCCAACAGGCATTAGAGCTAGGTGCTATTCCACAGGCTCAAAAAAGAGCAGAGCAAGCACTGAAGCTAGTTTTACCTCTAAAAGATCGTATTGAATTTGTAACTGTATCGGGAAAGATGGGGGAGTCACTTTTAAAAAAAATGGGCTTTCAATATCAGTTGCTTTTAGAAACTCCAACTCAAACTTCGGGGCAGGATACAACAAAGGCTGCCAGCTTAATGGAGTTAGAGGAGGTTGATCTAATTATTTTTGTCGGTGGTGATGGAACTGCTCGGGATTTACATGATGGTTTATCTGGCAAAAGCTCTAAAAACACTTTGGTGTTAGGTATTCCCGCAGGCACCAAAATTCATTCAGGCGTTTATTGTATTACTCCGACAGCTGCCGGTGAATTAATTGTTAAAGTGATTAATGGTGATGTGGTAGAAGTTGTCACTGCTTCTGTAATGGATATTGATGAAAACCTGTTTCGACAAGGTCGTGTGCAGGCTCGTTTATATGGCGAAATGCGTGTGCCAGATGAACCTTTATTGATTCAGGCAGTGAAGTCAGGCAGTCAGGTAGATGAGTCAATAAATCAGCTGGATATTGCTGAAGGGCTTTGTGAAAGATGGCAACCAGAACATTTGTATATTATTGGTTCTGGTACAACCCTGGCTGTGCTTATGGAGCAATTACAACTTACAAATACATTATTAGGGATAGATGTAGTGCTCAATGGAGAGGTGATTGCAGCAGATGTAACGGCTTCACAATTGTTGACATTATTAGAAGAGCATCAATCATTACCTAAAACATTACTGGTTACCGTGATTGGTGCCCAAGGCCATGTTTTTGGACGAGGTAATCAGCAATTAAGCCCCGATGTCATTAAAGCCATAGGAAAATCTAATATTCAGATCGTAGCCACCAAAGCGAAAGTGGCTGCTTTATCTGGAAGACCTTTTATTTCGGATACGGGTGATTGTGAACTTGATCATTGGTTAGCAGGTCGTTACGCAGTGCAAGTGGATTATAATGAAACCTGGTTGTATGTGATGGGTTAAGATAGAGCAAGGCTCATTAATTTTTTCTAATGATTCCCTTCGAGAGTTTGTCCTTTCTATTGTTACAAACAGTATGTTGCATATTTTTTCTATATTACATTCACTGGATATACCGCGTGCGACGGCTGAATCTGGGGGGGGGTTGAGTTTTTTAAATGGCTATGAAAGGAACAGGTACTTCTATTTACAAGCCAGGAATACCGGATGATATCAAGGATAGTGCCTTTCCTTGTTAGTTAGATAGTAAGAATAAAATACTTGCGCTCAAATCAATCATAACAGTGCATTTCAACCACATAAAAACCACATAAAAAACAATATAACTCATTGTTTTTTATCGACATTACACACCAAACAATTTATAATAAGAGAGGTTAATTAAGATAGTTATTTATTAGCCAAATAACAGATTTATAAGGCGCTGACTGAATGGGGTGCAACCCAAACAGCCAGCTAATCACAACAACCTATAGAAGAGGTTACTATGACTAAAAGAGATAGTACGACAAGCTGTACCCAAAAATCCAATTTTTCCGAAACCAGGCGGCTAAAAGTTAGAGAGGGTTTACATGATTATCAACTCCAACAACCAGAAACAGAGCGTACTGAAGTTGGGTTAATTGAGTTAAAAGGACATTGGTTAATTCAGGCAGGTTTTAAGATTGATCAATCTGTCACAGTTCGGGTGATGGATAGTTGTCTGGTACTAACCACCCACGCCAAAACCAAATCAATCATGGATGACTTCCAACGACTTAAATCTAAAGAAAAACGGTTGATTAGGAGCCTTATTGATGAGCTTGTGAGTTAATCCTGCCACGACAGATAACTTGTAGGTTGGGCTTTAGCTCAACAATGGTAGAATATTTTACAGGATACCCCAAACCTTACCTTTTGTTAGTTAAATTTGGAGTGTCCTATTATTCCTGCGTTTTGATAATTCCTGACAGTCCACTTAACCGGCAACGGGCGCTGACGGCGAAGAGTTCATGAGTTTCAGATGTTGCGTTAGCGGACGCCGAGCTTTATTCCTCTATTGGCCCAAACGTGCCAATTTCGGTCAGTCGGCCTATAATAATTTGTTAGTTATAATTTTCTAATAGCGGCCATTCAACGTCTTCGTCACGGGAGAAAAGACCAGACCGAAGTAGCGGTTTTGGCTTCTCGTGCATGGTCTTGATTAGACACCCCATTGGCGTGCATTAAAACAATTAATAAAGTCGTTTACACCTTGGCTGAGCCTGGTACTAACTGGAGTCTCAATTACTGAGTCAGCCTGCATCCTTGAATAGCGCCAGAACAAGGTTAACCGATAAATGTCTAGTGACCCTGTTATCTTGCTATGGATTGAAAAAATACAGGAAGCGGTGAGATCGCAATAAGAGATCCTCTATATGTGTTTGCTGTAAGCTACTTTGCTTAACAACTAACATGACAGATGAAGTATTTGATTTTGTTAATTGACTTAGGTTTGATCTGAAAGAAAAAGATCAAAAGAATTTTAAACCTATTGATTCGAGAACGGCTCATATGTGTTAACTGCTGAGCCACGCATTAAGATAACTAACAAATTGATCATCAGTAAGACCAGGTTTTTCATTAAATAAATTTTTCTTGATTCCATTATATTTCTCACCAACAGTATCACCTGAGAGATACCTATTGCACAATTCTTCAGAACTTAGGATAACGATCCCATCATTATTATCGTGTATGTCACTATATAGAACCCAAATCAAATTCTTCTCTAGATATTTAGGCCTTTTTGTTAGAATTTCAGGCTGAAAGCCAGTGCCGTTTTTTCCACCGAAACCTAGACGCCCCATTCCAGGCTTTAAGTGTTTAACTTCTATAAAATAGATTCCTGATTCTTCTCCATTTTTACAGATAACAATATCGGCTAAGTTCTTACTCTCAAAGATCAAAAAATCTTCATTCAAGTCGCATATTTGAGTACTAATAAGCTCTCGTAAATGTTCTTCAAACTCAGCTTCATTAATAAAGCTCATTATTTTTTCCTTGACTGCTGCCGATTGTTAGCCGCAGCATGTAAGACATTGCCCCGCATCAGAAATAACATTTCCGGGACACTCTCCAGCACAGTCTTCTCTTGTAACATTGTATGATTCATTACACACAGGACAATATATAGTTGTTGCATCAGGGCTTTTTGGCTTTAGTTCAGCGAACATATATTCAAAACCTACGTCAGTATTGGCATCATCCAGACACGTTGGGCAGGTGTATTTCCGTTGCTTTTTATCAATATTGAAATACTCTCTAACTTGGGCTGGTTGTAAGAGGTTAATTACCAAATCCAACTCCCTACAAACTCTGTTTATTGCGAACTCTTCGCTACCGAGCTCAACATCTGGTGCGCTTCTAAGAAAACTTAATCTTTGAGATGGCCATGTTTCATCAGGGAAAAGTGTTTTGTGCATGTAAAGCAGAGAGTCAACAACATCTGCTACCTGAACAACAATATTCTTGTCAATAGAATGCATAATTCTATTTCTCTTATCGCGCAACTCATTAAACCTTTCTACAAACCTATCTGATAACCTTTTTTCTGAGAAAATATCATATATATGAACGAGATCTTGAGCATCAACAGTCCGAAATGAAGAAAACTCAATATCTTCTTCATAAGGTGAAGGCCACTTTGATGGAGTGTCTGCAATTAATAGATAAGGGGAAATTTCAGCAATCTTTCCCTTAAGGATAAATTCAATTCCCTGCTGGGTTATTGATAATGCAGTTGTTAATTTGCTTTTTGCCGAGTTCCAGTATGTTTCGGATATTTTTTCTGGGTCAATTTCATAATATTCAGCTTCGTCTAAGTCCGTTAGAAGTTTCGCTACCACGTCCCAAGAAAAATCAAAGAGTTCTTTTCCAGACTGAAAGAAATCATCTGCCTCTGGTATATTTTTAACCATTTACTAATCCAATCTTTAGTTCAAGTGAACAATCTATGCGGCTAACGTTTGGTTTTGCGGTAGTGAACGAGCTTGCGAGTGAACTATCCGACAACAACCACTGGTGTACGCCCAGCATGGGCATTAACTAATGAGGTGAAAGTCCTCTGTAGGAGGTTCACCGTTTAATAATTGTTATTAAACGACAACTACTAGCGAATGGCAAGGGCAAACTCGTGAGGGGATGTTCGGAGGAAGCCGCTAGCAAAACTATGAGCTGATGAACAAAAACATCATATGAGGCGTAGGCTGAAGGTGAGTTTGCACCAGAAGACGAAACCATGTGAACCAACGGCCACCGTAAATGATGCAGTTGTGTAGTGAAAGTTAATGTTCTTATCTGGGGAGATCTGCTTAACGGGCGATCGGAAATTAACCAGTGAGATTCTGGTTTACAAGTGTCTTGGCTCTTTAGTCTCCACCAACTAAAGAGAGCGAATGAGGTGGGAACCGATAGCGCAATTGGGAGTAATCTTAATTGTGATTAGGCAGAAGTCAGCAGACGGCATAGTAGCCAAATGCCCATCGTAATGGTTGGGACAGGGTGAAGGCCTGAACCTTTAGAGCAATGAGGAGCTTGTTTTAGCTCAATATTTTCATACCCGACCGGGTTTAGGAAAATTGGCGTTATTAACTGTAACCATCATTGAGGCAAGTCGGAGCTAATCGGCCAACGTGCCTTAAAACTCTGGGGAAACGCCCTGTGCGGTCCCGCATGCAGGGTGTTGTGGGAGCTGGAGGTTAGAGACCTCCGGCTACCCGATTATATTAATAATGAACCCAAGTTCTAGTAATAAAGATCATCTAGAGATCATCTAGGACATATATGGTCACTCCCCCCACTGTCAATAGTTGCGAGTGTTTTAATCTTAAATAATTCTTTTTCTGATGGTTTCTGGATATAAACCATCAGCCCAAGTTAACAATCCTGTATTTATTAATAATCATTCAGGATGGTAAGTTGTTGATTTCAGACAGTAGTAAAAGAAGTGCTAAAATTTATTCTTTAGCTGCTTGTTTTTAGGGTTTAATCTGTTTTTTCAGATTAAAT
>JBFFIY010000195.1:0-8652 GCA_041556195.1 Enterobacterales bacterium | reverse complement strand
GACGCGCATTGTTGAATTCGATAAAAGCTCATCCATTGAAAGACAGTGTGGCAGGTAAAATACAGAGAGCTTGTTGGGATGCAAAGTTTAGGGCAGAGATATTATTTGGTCAAAAATCATCCAATGCGTAATCCCGCCCTGATATTAGTTCATATTATGCCTCATATTGCGGATATTTGTAGGACACCTCCATCCTATTTGATTGATATATGCCCTAGACACCCTGTTTTTTTGCTAAAAAACCTTCATATAGAGTTAAAATTTATACCCCAATCCAAAAATTAATACGTTTGGGTTAATATCTACTTGTAGGGACAATGGAGTTAAAGGTGTTTGATTAGTAATTTCTCCAGAAGTATCTATATATATTTTCGAATATGCTAAACTCAGAAACATATTTTCAGTTAAATCATAGTTAACACCCAGTTGGATAATAGCTCCGGTTGAATTGGATAGTCTCAGTTTGGAGCCAGGAAGTGCATTGGTAACTGAACTGTCAACTTCTATATCATCAAACTTTGTATAGGTAATGCCAGCTCCAGCATAAAAACTAAAATCTGAATTTTCAACGTTTGTAATGTAGTTTAAAATAATTGTTGGCGTAAGTGCTTTAGCTTTAGCAAAGCCAGTTGAAATTCCAAAGCTGTCAAGTCCTTCTGGTGTAATGTCGATATCCCATTGTGGGAAAAAAAACATTTCTATTTGAAAGTTTGAATCGATGTTATATAAGACACTCAAGCCAATATTTGTATCATCTTTGATGTTAATTGTGCTGGTAGGAGCTACATTCTCCAAGCCGTTAATTGTGGACGCTTTTGTATTTGGAGATAAATCAGCGATAAGCACTTTACTACTCCATGAAGCAGAAGCACTGAGTGTATTTAGCGTTAGCAGACAAACCATAATTAACTTGTTGGTTGTTGCTTTTAGGACATTTTTCTTCAAAATTATCGGTTCCTTATAATTCTAAAGCATCCTAAATTTAACCTGAACTTGGGATAAGAATCGTCAAAAATTATTAGATATTAGTGTATTATAATTTTTTGATAGCGACAACTAATCATTTAGGTCACCCTTTTTTCTTTATCCTGAAGGTGGAAATTGTTGGGATAGGCTGATTTCAAGTGATTTTTTTAGTTTGTAAAACTCTTATACAGTTCAGTTCGACCAAAGTAAACTTCATTTTATTAATCTTTCTGCTGCTTATTAATTAATCAATGTAAGAGTTTTATGATAAACAGTGGTCAGGTGAACAAAGCTAATTTAGAATAACAAAGATAACCATAAATAATGTTTAGGTTGTTATTCGTTTTTTTTAGTGCCAAATAGAATCAGGCTTATTTATTCATCAACGTTGGAAGATAAAAGGAGATTGTACTGATGGTTAATTGGATGAAGCAGCATAAACTATTAGGTTTTATCGGTACGTTGGTATTTGTAATTGCAACTGGAATTGTCTGTAATTCCTATATTACGGCCTGGGTTCTGAAAAACTGGCTAGAGAAACAGGGGAGTACTGTAGAACTTGATGATCTTACATTGAGTTTGTGGAATTCTCAATTAGACATAAATAGACTGAAAGCCGTTGATGTAGATGGTAACTTTTTATCCCTGGGACATTTTACGCTGAATTGGAGTCTGGATGATATATGGGATAAAAAACTTCATTTGAGCAATATAACTATTGATGGTATTGAACTCACTACAGTGGGTGAGCGGCTTAAGCCTAAAACTATTGGGTCCATCAATTTAGAGGCGCTACTTGCGAATACAACAAAAGCTGAATTTAAGCAGGAAGAGTCAAGCCCGAGTGTAAATGAGTGGTCAGTTGAAATCGGAACTATTGGGATCAGTAAATTTGATATTTGCTATCAAGATGGCTTTCTGAGTTTTGCAAATCTGGGTTTACCAGTCAGCCACGGAACAGAAAAATTAGCTGTATGCCTGGATTGGGAAAATCTTCTATTAAATACAGCAATTAAAATAAATCCGGAAGGGACTGCTGAAATGGCAGGAGATATTGCTCTTAATAGTTTCAATATACGAGATAATCAGAATAGAAATCTCCTGCAAGTAAGTGGTTTAGAATTGAAAAGTATGATGTTCAATTCAGAAAAAACTTCTGCCAATAACTTCTCAATAAAAAATCTTAAGGCCTTATCCCAGGAAACGAATAGTATGATCTCTGATCATGGGATTTCATTAAAGCAACTGGATTTAAAAGGGATTGAATGGTTATCTGAAGAAGAACAGCTTAAGTTTGAAAATTTGATAACGCATGATTTTGGAGTTTTAACAAGGGCATCAGATAATAAAATTCATGAATTGACTACAATAAAATTAGCAGTGGTAGATGATGTTAAGCTAGCAGGGAAAAACGTTAGTATAAAATCAATTGTCATTAATGGGATGCAGGCGTTTGAAAATCTTGAAATAGAAAAACAGGCAGATAGTTTACTAGCACTAAAACAAATGAAATTTGATAAACTTAATGTCACTGAGGATATTGTTAATTTAGATTCAATATTGCTTTCAGGGTTAATACTACATGTTGTTTCAAATGAAGCAGGTTTAAACCTGGATAACTGGCTTCCTCACCTCCAAACAGATGACAATTCAAAAGTAGAGAAAATATCTGAAGCCGGTACACCAGAAGCTAATAAATCAGGAGCAACAATTAATATTAATAATTTTGCTCTGGGAGATGATTCGATTATAGACTTTGTTGATTTTTCAACGGGAAAAGCGGTTTTACATCAATTGAGTGAGCTGGTTCTTAGTGTTGAGGATATACATTTAGCAGAAGGAACTCAACAAAGAGCCAGTATAAAATTCAAATCAAAAATAGGGAATAATGGCTCTATTACGGGAGTCGGTGAGTTTGTACCTTCAAATATGGACCCTGAGATTAATATTGTTGGAGAACTAAAAAATATAAACTTAATTAATCTCACTGAATACAGTGCTCGATTTGTGGGATATAGAATTGACAGTGGCAACCTTAATGTTGGTTATGAATTTTTATTAAAAGATCAAAAAATAGATGCAAAGTTCAAATCTTTATTTGAAAAATTTAATCTCGCCAACCTGCAACTACATGAAAAGTCTGAGCTTAATGAGAAACTGGGACTCCCACTTCCTTTAGCATTAGACTTATTGAGAAATTCTGATGATAGTATTGAACTTAACCTTCCTGTCAGTGGTGATGTTAATGATCCCAATTTATCGATCTCTGGCATTGTTTCAACTGTAACCTTCAAAGCGATAAAAAATGCAATTATTTACAGCTATTCCCCATTGGGTATGTTATCAGTTGCCTCAGGTATTTTTAATTTGGCCACAGCCCTGAGATTTGAGCCTCTAACATTTGCCTATAGAAGCACAGAGCTAAGTACAGAGTCAAAAAAACAGCTCAAAAAACTTGCTGAAATCATGAAAAAAAAACCAAAAATAAAAATCTTGATCTGTAGTGTGGCAACTGAGTTGGATCGGGTAGTTGTAGAGCCACTGTCTAAACCTGTAGAGCCAACGCCTAAATCTGCAGAAGCACCGTTAAAAGCTGATGTTGAACAGTCAAATATAGTTACAGAGATAGAACTTGGTGAACTGCTTGAACTAGCGATGTCACGTCAGAAAAATGCCATTGATTATTTGGTCGATATTCATCAGATAGAACCAACCAGATTGTTAGAATGTAATGTGAAATTGAGTGAAAATAAGACTCGGCCAGCTCAAGTGGAGTTATCTATTTAACTTGCATCTTCTTTAAGAAGGATAAAAATGAGTCAAATATAGTAGTTAGGATATAGATTTGATTTTGTAAGTCGTATTAGATTGCAATTGACTCTCATTAATATCGCCTGAGAGAGCCGTCAACACAGGTAATACAGGTGAGTGAATATGGCCCACTGTGCAGGAGTCAGGACAAAAGGCCAAACTGCGAGGAATAACGGACAAACAAATTGTCAAATGCCGTTGGCTCTTCTATCCTTTATATAAAGCTGGAAGCTGACCGTTTCCCAAACGGGGGCATTTTCCACATAGGTAACAGGTGGCTAATGATGTTCAGAGTAATACTAAGTATTAAGTCTCTCAGGTTATTATTACGTGCTGTATGCAGTGCTAATAAAATTCTATTTTTGCCATTCAAAACACACCGGTTCACTAAGCAAAGCCGAGCTTGATCGAGAGGATTATTATTAATCATTCCCATTAAATGATAATAAAGCAGATGGAGGCAACACAATGAAAAATTGGGCTTATACATTCATTTTATTTGCATTTTTATATAATTTACCAGCTGTAGCAGCAAGTTATAATATTGTTGCACCTGAAGATGTTGGTATGTCAACGCAACGCCTACAACGCTTGGATAAATTGATTGAAAGTCATGTTCAGGAGAAAAAAATTGCAGGTGCCGTGGTATTGATCGCACGAAAAGGGAAAATTGCATATTTTAAAGAAACCGGTCTTGCTGATATTAATAAACCGATGAAAAAAGATACGATTTTCAGAATCGTATCCATGACAAAACCAATCACCAGTACCGCCATCATGTTGTTATACGAAGAAGGTAAATTGTTACTTTCTGATCCTGTTTCAAAATATATACCTGAATTTATGAATCCAAAAGTATTGGAGCTTAATCCTGAAGGCTCTGAGTTTGAATACAAATTAGTACCGGCAAAACGAGAGATAACAGTAAGGGATCTGATAACGCATCAATCGGGTATGATTTATCTGTTTCCTGCTAATTTTTATCATGAACGCGAACGTATCCTGGTAGCCGAAATGTACAAAGAAGCAGATATTACAGATGGTTTTTGTCGGCCGGATGAGACAATTGGCGATATGGTGAAACGACTAGCTCGCTTACCACTCTACAAACATCCAGGTGAGAACTGGGATTATAGTCTCTCCATTGATGTTCTGGGTTATCTGGTTGAAGTGGTTTCAGGTATGAAATTTGATCAGTTTGTGCAAAAACGAATTTTTGAACCGCTTAAAATGAACGATAGTCACTTTTACATACCAAAAGAAAAATTGGAACGTTTGGCCGCAGTATGGAAAAGTGACTGGAAGGGATCACTGAACAGAGTAGGTAGTGAAGCGTTGATAGATAATTACTTATCACTCTGTCCATCTGATGCATATGCTTTATCTGGAAAATACCTGACTGGCGGTGGCAATGTTTTATCCACCGTATATGATTATTTCCGATTTTCACAAATGTTTCTTAATAATGGGGAACTTGATGGAGTACGATTACTGAGTCGTAAAACTATAGAGTTGATGACGGCAACCAACCACATTGGTAAATCTGATGCCAGATTTCTGCATGATAAGGATTGGAAATTCGGCCTGGGTTTTGCAATACAACAGGGTCGTGGTCATGATGTAGATAGTGGCGATGATGGTGTATTTGAATGGGCGGGAATTTATTCAACACGATTTAGCATTGATCCAAAAGAAGAAAAAATAACCATTTTTATGTCGCAAACCTCCCCCTTTGGACTCCACTTTAGCCTCTGGGATACTATTTTAGTCCTCTCAGGTTCAGCTATTGTAGATTAATCAGGAGAATTTAAGATGAAACATATAAATTGTAAAACTATACATATAATCTTGAAGACTGTTTTATTCTCAAGCTTGATTTCGACTTCATCCTGGGCAACGGGACCAAGAATATCTGAATCACTTTTATCGCCCAATGAAAATCAAATGTATGCCAGTGATTTCCCCCCCTTTGCGACTACTGAATTGGCTACAGGCGGACTTAATAGTGAAATTATTGATGCCGTACTAAAAATTTCTAACATTGCAGCTGTACAAACCGTTGTGCCTTTACCGAGTATGGTAAAGTTTCATTTGATTCAAGATAAAGCACTGGCAATTTATGGCCGCGAACCGAACTTTAGCAAAGCTGTCAGAGAAAGTTTGATTTATATACCCATTTCTGTATCAACAGATAATTATATTTATTATAAACCTGCTCATAAAACGGAATTGAACTGGGAAGGTGATCTGAAATCATTTAAAGGGTTAACTTATGGTGCTTATAAAGGTGAAAACGTAGAACGCCTAAAAGAACATGGTATAGATGTCAAAACTGGAAGAGTTCATTCATTGTTAAAAAAAATGGTATCAAATAAAGTAGATTTTATGAAAATGTCGGATTTGAATCGAGAGTGGATGTTGGATAAATATTTTTCAGATAATAAAGACAAATTTTTAAAAATAAAGAAGTCGCGTATTGAAAGCCCTTTGTTTATTATTTTCAATAAAAAACATTCTAATGGCAGTTTGCTGGCGAAAAAATTTAAAGCGGGGATTTTTGAGATTGTTAAAAATGGTCAGTATCAGAATATACTTAAGAAATATATACCTGACAATGTAACTCGGGAACAAAACATGAAAAAATTTAAAGAGTATATGAAAAAACACAAGTAATATTTTTCGACATTCTAAATGTTGCCGTTTTATTAATTGTTCATTATTGAGTAGCAAAGGCAGTACGCCGACTTGCAAAAAAATATTGGATAGCTGGCTTTGTTGATTCTGTGCTAGAACTCTATGTGTTTTTATATCAAGGTGAAGCTAATGACTGCGAAAATATTGTTACAACAATTGCATAGGTTGTTTGAAAATAAATTAACGGGAAATCAATGGGTTTAAAGGGTGATTACATGCTTAAGTTTAAGACTCATTATATTATGATATTAACAGTTTTATTCATCCAGTCTTTGCTAATCTCAATAAGTGCAGCTGAAGCCATAAAATTTGGAGCTAATGAAAGTTACCCATACTGGTCCAGCGTTTCAAAGTCCGGTGGCATGGCCAGTGAGATTGTTGATGCTATTTTTGAAGAGGCTGATTTAAGGTATCAAATTGAATTTGCGCCGCTTAAAAGACTGATTGACGATGATGAGAATAATGATCTTGGCAATCCCGAATTCTATATGAAAACACAAGACTTTGCAGAAATCATTCCAATTGCCATTTATAGTTCATCTTTCATATATTATCAGCCTCATCATAAAGAAAAAATAATCATCCATAGTATAGAAGATTTAAAGGCCTATAAGGTAGGCGCATTAAAAGGGACTCAGGATAACCATTCTTATTTTCTCAAGTCTGGTATAGCTTTTGAGGCCAGTTATTCTCAGGAATCATTGATTAAAAAACTTAAATTTAAGCGCATTGACTTATCCGTTAATATCGAACTTGTTGCCAAAACAGTCATTAAAAAATTATATCCTGATGAGATTGGAAATTTCAAATTTATTCCAATAAAAGGCTCGAATAGCACCATAGCTATAATGATTTCTGAAGAACAGCCAAATGCGCATGATATTGCTCTTAAAATACGTTCTGGTTTAGATGAAGTAATAAAAAATGGTCGTTATCAGAAGATAGTTGAGAAATACTATGGTGTTGGAAATATGCCTGTTAGTTGGTATGACGATTTAATATATTTCCACAATTTATATAATTTTGAAGAATAGTATATTAAATGAACGACCTTTTTATAAAAGCACTAAAAACAAAAATTATTTTTAGTAGGGATCCAGCGGCTTCATTTATTTTCCATCCCGTGAGTTCTTACGCTACAAGGTTCATATGTGCAACCTTAGCTAGAGCATTTGTGGTGATCACAGGGTTAAAATCTATCCAGTGCAAATATTTTAGTGGTTATCAAGGCGAACTAGCGTAGCAATAGCCCGCTATTGCTACGCTCACGGGGCAGGCTCTAGTTTACACATCATTCCTGCGCTTCACCTCTTCGAGGATGGTATGGAGATTTGTTCCAAACAAATCTAGTGTACGCAACTCTACTGATTTTTCAGGTTAAGGAGAAAACTGAAATTTTTTGTAACCTTTCAATATGCATTTTAATGATTTGTTCTGTTAAAATCAGTCTTGAGTTTTCATCCTTGTTATGGCCTTGTTATGGAGAGCTGTCTTATGAATAAAAATCTTATGAACAATAAAAAAATTCGTGATGTATGCTTATGCCTGGGTACTATTGGACTGGCATACGTGGTATTGCTAATGGTATTTATGTTATTAACAGGTGCGAAGATAATTAAAAGTATTATGCTCATCGCCACATTCTCATCCATGTTATTTACTTTCGGATTGTCTGATCAGGTAAGAACTCGCCTGAAGCAACAGGTAAAGATATTTTTAAATCGGTAATAAATTCCCTTACTTGTAAATTGAATTCAGGACAGATCTACCCAAGACTTCAAACCTGAAATCCTATACACTCAACCATAAGTTAACCTGATTTAGTGTGTTATGTTATCCTCAATTTTTTCCAAGTTGTTCAATTTATTGATGTTTTTAATTGTTGTGCTGATTTTTCAATTATTTGAAAAATCAGGTAATCAGCAAAGCTCTAATAGCTTATCAGAACAAAAAAGATTGGTTAGTATTGAATCACACTGGAGAAAACAGGTAACTACTCAGCGAGTTCTTAAATGTGCCCGTAGCTGTTCAGGTTTTCTCTAAAATGAGCCAGATCGAGGCAAAAAATGTGAGTATATCCCCACATGGATGTGGGTTATGCAGTTAATGCATGGAGCTATTAACTGTCTCGATTATTTGACTGGAAATTGCTCCTGCATTTCCAGCATACCCTACATCCAT
>JBFFIY010000194.1:0-8652 GCA_041556195.1 Enterobacterales bacterium | reverse complement strand
CCTAAAATGAGCCATCTCATCGTTCAAAAATGGTCAAATAATCGAGTATACTCACATTTTTTGCCTCGATCTGACTCATTTTAGAGGCAACCTGAACAGTTACGGGTACATGTACATGTAACAACTCGCTGAGTAGTTACCTTAGTTTAAATAATAAAGATACTGGAATTTTTGGCTGAAAAGTCAATATTGACACTCACTTAGAGAACTTTTATGACAAAAGATCAACATTACACCAATCTTGAAAATATGTACCTGGCGGCACCTATTAATAGTATTTACAAGCCGGATGTTGAAATCTTTGAAGGTGGCTGTGAAATTTCTATTGAATTACATGAAGGATTTTATCATGCTGCCAGAGCCGTACATGGTTCGGTTTATTTTAAAATGCTGGATGACTCAGCATTTTTTGCAGCAAATTCATATGAGAGAGAAGTCTTTGTTTTAACGACAGCTTTTACCACCTATCTTACCTGCCCCATCACCACTGGCAAGATGATAGCCATTGGCAAAGTAGTGAATAAAAATCGCAGTCAGTTCATTGCTGAGTCTGTTGCTTATGACGCTAAAGGCAAGGAAATTGCTCGAGGTAATGGTATTTTTGTAAGAAGTAAGATTTTGCTAGTTGATGCAATGGGGTATCAAAATTAAAAATCGTAGTTTCAATTCTTTTTGATACAGGCTATGATTAAATCATGAATACAGAAAATATCAATTTCTTTTTATCCTCCTCTCTCCCGGTTTATCCCTGAAGGGTATATTCTACTCTACTTACTTTATTGTTTTTTAGAACAATACCTGAAAAAATTTTACAAGTTTAATCAAATACAACTCTAAGAAATATCCGACTATGTAAATTTAAGTTCATAGATAATGTATTTGGGTTCGAAAGTGTTAGAGAGAACTTCAACATGAAGAAAATAATTAATACAGAATGTAATAAGAGAGGGAGACTGGATTGGCAACGGGCTGTGATTAAAATTGGCAGTTCGCTTATTACCCCTGAGGGAAAAGGCTGTAGTACGGAAAACCTGCTACCATTAGCCAGTTTTATTACAAGTAATCGTGCCATGGGTAAAGAGCTCATTCTGGTATCCTCTGGCGCAGTGGCCGCTGGTTTAAGCGAGCTAACTAACCGAGAACCAAACAAGGAACGAACAATTCCTGAACAACAGGCTTTGGCAGCAATTGGTCAGGCCAAGCTGATGCAGCATTGGCAGAGGTTGTTTGATTTTCCCTGTGCTCAGGTATTACTTACCCTGGCTGATTTGGAAAATCGGCAACGTTTTCTTAATGCAAAAAACACCTTAAATAAGCTACTTGAACTAAAAGCATTGCCTATTATTAATGAAAATGATTCTGTGGCTGTCGATGAACTTAAAGTAGGCGATAATGATAACCTTGCGGCACATGTGGCGGCTTTGGCAGATGCAGATTTATTGGTGATCTGTAGTGATGTAGATGGGCTTTATGACAAAAATCCACAAATTCATGCCGATGCCCGACTTATTAAAGAGGTAGAGAAAATTGATTCCTCTATTTTAAGTATGGCTGGAACTACCCAAAACCCTATTGCAACTGGCGGAATGATCACCAAATTATATGCGGCAGAAAAAGCCATGCAAAGAGGTATCAATACACTCATTATAAATGGTTGTAAGGGTGAAAATTTCGAAGCCATTAAACAGAATCAATCTGTTGGAACTCTGTTTCGCAGGCAGTTAACGCCACTAGCAGCTCGCAAACACTGGATGTGTCATCTGCAACCGGTAAAAGGCAGCATTAACATAGATAAGGGAGCGAGAGATGCGCTTGAAAATAAAGGTGCTTCTTTATTACCTTCTGGTATTTTATCGGCTGAAGGGAATTTTCAAGCGGGTGATGTGATAGAAATTTTACTGGAAGATGCCTCTAAATCTAAAGATAGTCTGGAACAGATAGGTAGAGGAGTCTGTCAGTATGCTTCAGCCCAACTGGAAAAAATTTGTGGGGCACATACACAAAATATTCATGATCTGTTAGGTCATGCCGGTGCTGATGAAGTGATCCACCGGAATGATTTGATTATTTATAACAATAGCTCTTCTAATAACAAAACTAATAACAAGCCACAGCTTAAAACTGAAAGCTGTGAAGGAAAAAACAATGTTAAATGAAGCTTCCAATGCTGATTTAAAACAGCAATGCCATGCGCTAAAAAGGCAATCTAAAACATTAAACAATGTTAATAGTCAGACTAAAAATGCCCTGTTAAAGTCTTTGGCACAAATCCTACATAATGCAACCGATGAAATACTGTCTGCCAACAGGCTCGATCTGGAACAGGCCCGAGACAAACAATTATCAACCGCTATGATAGATCGGTTGATGTTAAATCCTGATCGAATTCAAGCAATGGCCAATGCCCTGGAAGAATTGTGTTTACTCCCGGATCCGATAGGAGAAATTAAACAAAGTATATTACGACCAAATGGTATTCGGGTGGCTAAAATGTCCATTCCTCTGGGCGTTATTTTAATGATTTATGAATCACGTCCTAATGTTACCGTGGAAGCGGCAGCCCTGTGTGTAAAATCAGGCAATGCCGTTATCATGCGTGGTGGAAGTGAGGCTTTTCATTCCAACCAGGTGCTTGCCAAATGTTGGCAAAAAGCATTAGATGAACATTCACTACCAAGATCATTGGTCACAGTGGTGGAAACTACCGATAGAACCGTTATGTACGAACTGTTGCAACTCAATGACTGTATCGATTTGGTGATCCCAAGAGGTGGCGAAGGTTTAATTCACTTCGTGGTGGAAAATAGCAAAATCCCTGTTATTCAACATTACAAAGGTGTTTGTCACCTATATATCGACGAATTTGCCGATATGCAAATGGCATTAAAAATTCTATTAGATGGAAAAACCTCAAGGCCAGGTGTATGTAATGCCTTGGAAACTTTATTGATCCATAATAAAGTTGCAGAGGACTTTTTGAAACTTGCACAACCTGAGCTTGAAAAATCTAAAGTGGAAGTGCGTGGTTGTGAACAAACCTGTAAAATATATTCAGATTTAGGCTCGTCGGCATTTGAGGCAACCACAGAAGATTATGCTGCAGAATTTTTAGATCTTATTCTGGCGGTTAAAATTGTCGATGAGCAACCCGAGGCGATTGAGCATATTCAACAATATAGCTCCGATCATACCGAAGTGATTGTGACTGATAGCGTTACTCGATCAGAAAATTTTATCAAAGAAATAACTTCATCAGTAGTTATGGTAAATGCATCATCACGATTTTCAGATGGAGGAGAACTGGGACTTGGAGCAGAGATCGGTATTTCAACGTCAAAATTGCATGCTTATGGCCCAATGGGGCTGAAATCTTTAACCACTGAGAAATTTGTGGTGGCAGGACAAGGTCAAATTCGACATAACCCCTGTTCATAACTAATCGATTAACCTCTGTTCTTCGTGCCCTACATGGTAAAATTTCTTAAACTGAATTTAGGTTGATTAAATTACTCTAAAGGAAAAACCAACAAAATGTCCGAACCTGATTTATCTCAACGTTCCAGCTTATTTCAACATGCCAGTTTATTAAAACTGACGCGCGAGAACCCTACAGGTATTAGTGCGGCAAGCCATACATTTGAAGATGGAGTGAAGGTTAGTCTGCTAGATACAGGTGTTGTACAGGTGGAACCTGCTAATGCCTCAGAGAAGTCCATTGTGATTTCATCCGGTGTACATGGTAATGAAACAGCACCCATTGAGATTGTAGATACTTTACTAAAACAAATTATTCAAGGCGAGTTGAAGGTGGCCAATAGACTGTTGTTTATTATAGGTAACCCTGTTGCCATGAACAAAAGTCAGCGATTTGAAATAGAAAATATGAATCGTCTTTTTTGCGGAAAACATGCTAAATCTGAGCATTTTGAAGCTGAAAGAGCCAAAAAATTAGAAAACTTTGTCAGGGGCTTCTTTGAGAGAGCACCGCAAACAGAACGCTTTCATTATGATCTACATACCGCAATCCGAGGCTCTAAATATAAGAAATTTGCCATTTACCCCTATCCTGATGGCAGAGACTGGGATAAACAGCAATTGTCATTCTTTTTAGCCTGTGACATCAACTGCATTTTATTGGGGCATCAGCCAGCGGGAACTTTCTCTTATTTTTCCAGCCATGAGTTTAATGCGCATGCTTTCACCGTTGAGCTAGGGCAAGTAAAACCCTTTGGACAAAACAACATGGCTGATTATCAAGCCATTACTCGGAATTTAAGCGAGCTGATTTCTGGTAAAAAAATCGACCTGAAACCTTTTGATAATGAGGATTTCAATCTGTTTCAGGTTAAAGAAGAGTTGTTACGTCATTCAGAAAAGGCTTTTAAATTAAACATTGCCGATGATTTGGATAATTTTAGTGAATTTCCAAGTGGTTTTCAGCTGACGGAAGATAGCAATGGCGGTTATACTACGCAGCTTGAGGGTGAGGCGATTGTTTTCCCCAATGCCAAGGTTCCAGTAGGACACAGAGCAGGCTTAATTGTCATGAAAACAACAATTTGACCATTTGATTCAGGTTAATTAGAAAAAATTTGGAGATCAAAGTTTTATGAATAAAGTAAAAGTTTCTCTTATTGGTGGTGCTGGTTATGGCGCCTCTGAAATTTTGCGCCACTTATTAGTGCGTGATGACGTTGAAATTAATCGGATTTCCAGTAAGGATTTTATTGGTCAAAGTGTCAGTCAGGTTCACCGTACCTTGGTCGGATATGATGATCTGATTATTGAAGACATCTCCCCAAAAGAATGTGCTGAGGGGGCAGATATTGTTTTTTTGGCTATGCCTCATATTATTACAGCGAAGGTCGCGATGGAATTATTTGATCTCGACGTTCGTATTATTGATTTGTCAGGTGATTTCCGTTTAAATAACTTAGAAGACTATATACGTGATTATGCACCACAACATCCTTGCGCAGATCGTTTAGGTACTTTTACCTATGGAATGCCCGAACTACATTTAGAAGAAATTAAAGAAGCGCAACATGTGGCAAGCCCTGGTTGTTTTGCCACAGGCATAGCAATGGGATTACTGCCTTTGGCTGATGCCGGTTTGCTTAAAAATACCAATGTTCGAACCGTTGCCATGACAGGCTCTTCTGGTTCAGGCGTTAAACCACTGGCTGGCACCCATCACCCAATTCGTGTGAATAACCTTAAAGCCTATAAGGCGCTACACCATCAGCATCGAGCTGAAATATTGCAAACACTTGGTACTGCTGGTGCAGAAATGGTCTCACTGGACTTTGTGCCAGTATCAGCGCCACTAGCCCGTGGTATTTTATCTGTATCTCAGCTGGATTTACCTGAAGGTACAGATCATGATTCCATTCAAAAACTGTATGAAGATTATTATGCAGAACACCTGCTAACCAATGTTATGAAAAAAGGTATGGGACCAGAGGTTGTTGCTGTATCTGGCACAGCAAGAGTAGAAATTGGTATTGATGTTCGTATTGATGAGTTAACCGGAAAAAGAACTCTATGTTGTACCAGCGCCATTGATAACCTGATTAAAGGCGGAGCAGGGCAAGCCATCCAGAGCTTTAACCTGATGACAGGCAAAGAAGCTCACTTTGGTTTAGATTCTCCAGGATTGTGGCCATAAAATCAGTTGCGAGTTGCGAGTTGCGAGTTGCGAGTTGCGAGTTGCGAGTTTCGAGTTTCGAGTTTCGAGTTTCGAGTTTCGAGTTTCGAGTTGAAGGATCTTAGACCTATCAAATAGTGAAAATAAACAATGTCATCTGAAGTTATTGAAAACAAAACAAAACCTGTTGCCGTTGTTAAAATCGGCGGTGATGTCTTGTTAGATGAAGCTGAACGTACAGGTTTGGCTTCAAATATCAAGCAAATGATCGATTTAGGTTGGTCTATGGTACTGTTGCATGGCGGTGGTCCGCAGGTCAATCGTCTTCAACATAAACTTGGTCTAACGCCAAACAAAGTAGCTGGAAGAAGGATCACCAGTGCTGAAGATCTCATCGTGGTTAAACAAGCAATTGCTGGTGAAGTTAATGTTGAATTAACTTCTCTGCTTACAGCTGAAGGATTACCCGCTTTCGGTTGTCATGGAGCATCAGGTCAATTAATTCAGGCAACCAAACGACCACCCATTCTGGTTTCAGGAGAAGGCGATGAACCGATAGATTTTGGTGAAGTAGGTGATGTTACTGCTATTAACGCCGATCTCTTAAAGGGTTTGTTAGACTTGGGACAGATCCCGGTGATAGCCACTCTGGGTATAGACAAAAATGGCAGAATTTTTAATATTAATGCCGATACCACCGTTGTTAAAATCGCAGAAGCCTTAAAAGCTGATTTACTTCTATTAACAACAGGCGTTGGCGGAATTTTCAAAGATCTCTCCGATCCACAAAGTCGTATTAAACAGGTAAACCCTGCACAGGCAAAAGAGTTAATTGAACAGGGCGTGATCCAGGGCGGCATGATCCCAAAAGTAGAAGAAGCCATGGGACTTTTAGAATTAGGTGTAGGAACCATTGCTATTGTCGGTGGAAAAATTCCTGGTGCATTCGTTTCAGTTGCACAAGGTAACGGGGAAATCGGAACTAGGATCGTAAAGGGTTAACGGTTTCTTGAGTATTGAAACATTATCCTCTAAACAAGCCATTAGCCTGCTTCTGGACAGTCAAAAATTATCTGCAATCAATCCTTCCAAAACGGGAAAATCTTCCACCCTAAAAACGATTCAACATTTGGGTTACGTTCAGATTGATAGCATCTCAGTGATTGAAAGAGCGCACCATCATTGTCTATGGGCAAGAGATCCAAGCTATCGTCCAGAATACCTTCAACAACTCCAATCAGATAAAAACATCTTTGAATACTGGTCACACGCCGCTTCATATTTACCCATAGAACACTTTAGATATTGTCTTCCTATGATGAATAAAATTGCATCCGGTGAAAAACATTGGTTTGATAGAAATCTAAAACTAATGAAACAAGTGCTGGAAAGAATTAAAGAAGAAGGGCCACTACAAGCAAAAGATTTTATTCATAAACGCAACAACAAAACAGGCTGGTGGGATTGGAAACCCGCCAAAAAAGCCCTTGAACAGTTATTTATGGAAGGCAAACTTATGGTAAGCGAACGCAAAAACTTCCATAAAATTTATGATCTAACTGAAAGAGTCTTACCGAATAATATAGACTTAACCATACCCAATGATGAAGAACACTATCGGTTTCTGATCCAGACATATTTACGTGCACAGGGATTCGCCAACAGCTCTGAAATTTGTTATCTAAAAAAAGGAGTAAAGCCTAAGCTGCAACAGGTTTTGATTAATATGTTGGAGCAGGCTGAGCTTAAACAAGTCGAACTAAACCAACAAAAATATTACTGCTTACCTGAACTATTAGAACTTATAAATACACAAGAACCTTCAGAAAAAACAAAAATTCAAAACAACTTAAAAATATTATCCCCCTTTGATAATTTAGTGATCCAGAGAAATCGACTTAAACAAATATTTGATTATGACTATCAAATAGAATGTTATGTTCCTGCTGCAAAAAGAAAGTTTGGTTATTTCTGTTTACCTGTTTTATGGCGAGATAAATTTATTGGTCGAATGGATGTAAAAGCTGATAGAAAAAATCAGGTGATGATTGTTAAAAACTTTAGCATTGAACAGAAAATTAAAGCGCCTTCTACATTTGTGAAAATACTCGTGAATGAACTGAAAAAATTTATGAGGTTTAATCGATGTGAACAGATAGTTATTGAGTGTGTTTCTGATAAAGAGGTAGGTAGGCGGCTTTTGGTGGAGTTTTCTGGTGATTTGTTTTGATAATACTGTAAGCATCATTTTCCTCCCATCATAGATTGAGTTTTTCATGTTCGGTTTGGATAGAGCAGATATACGTATGGTAAAGATCAATGTAAAACACTTCAAAAATCAATTGGGCTAATAACACCTGCCTTTCCTTGTTTGAGTACGTGAGTGTAGATTTCAGTAGTAGCTACATCACTATGTCCCAGAAGTTCCTGGACGGTTCGAATATCGTATCCATTTCTAAGCAGTTGAGTAGCAAAAGTATGGCGCAGTGTATGACTGCTTGCTTGTTTCTGAATCCCAGCCTTTTTAATAGCCATTTTTATTTGTTTACGTAGAGCACTATCATCAATATGGTGTCTTCTCTTTTTTCCACTCCTGGGATCTCTACTGATATTCCCTGAAGGGAATAAGTACTGCCATGCAGTTTCTTTGCTAGCATTTTTATATTTTCGTGATAATGCATTAGGCAAATAAACTTCACCATATCCATTGGCAAGATCTTCAGAATGAATAGATTTAGAAATATCTATCTGGCGCCTCAAAGCATCTTTGCAAGCATTAGGGAGCAATGTCACTCTATCCTTGTCACCTTTACCTGAACAAATGATAATTTGATTCATCTCAAAATCGATATCTTTAACTCTTAAACCCACACTCCGCACCAAATTTTCAAGAATTAAAGTTTCAGTTGGCAATCAATCATCTTGAAGACAATCCTGTCTGAAATCAGTCTGAAATAATTTAGAACAGCCACAGCCAATTCTACCGAATCGGCATTCCTGATAAT
>JBFFIY010000193.1:0-8763 GCA_041556195.1 Enterobacterales bacterium | reverse complement strand
GAGGGTTTACCTGGCTTATAGGCCAAAAAGCCTCCTGGATAATTTTTGCCATTTGCAAATTCAACAAACCTGAAGCAGGTGCGATTAAAACTGCCAGTACAAATGTTTGAGATGTATCCTGTAATAGTGTGCGATGAATAAAACCAGAGAGTGCTATGCCCAATACCCCCCAAAAAATTATACTTGCTTTGAATGGCGTAAATTCTTTGTACTTAATAATTATGCCAATTGTTGTGACTTCAATGATAGGTAAATAGTAAAAATTAGCATCAAATATAGATAAAGATGCCGCAATCGAGGTTATAAAGGCTGGAGCCAGACCATATCTAAAAAGCACAATGTAAGCTGCAATATTGCCTACCAACAATGGCATTTGTGAAAATGTATGCTGGCAAACATACCAATTAAGCACAAAAGCAACAAAACAGGCTGCCAGAGTTGACCAGAAGGCTCTATCTGTTACAAATTTTGTTACGTTCAAAAGACTCTTCCTATCTGAGAATGATTAAAGAATGTCATGGTGGTTTTATGTTGTTTTATCAAGGGATAAAATTGAAAAATTATGTCTCATAAGAGTAGTCTAATGCCGCAAGATTGCCATTATTCACTGATAGGAAATTAACAGTGATGATAACGTAATCCCTTCTTTTTAAGAACTTAAATATCTACTTTGCATCGATAATTAGACTTAAATAATTGTAAATGGTTTAGATGTGACTTTGTACTAATAGTATTTTGAATGTAACTCATTGTATTTGCAGGATTATACCATTTGCACCAAATTTGCACCTGTCTGGATAATTCATTTAATTAGACTATAGTTATACTAGTAGTAGTTTCCTGCAAAAATAGCAAAAATAGCAAAAATGTGAATAAATGAAAAAAGTGCAAATAACGCAAACAAAATGATGAGGGGCAATTACAAAAAAACAGTTTTTGATCAACCCTATGGTAATTGGTCAAACCCATTTTTTTTGATCTTTAAGCAGTTTACTGAAATTAAGGTTGATTTATGTCTAATAGAAATAGTTATCTTACCTCTAAACAAGTTGCTGAACTATTGATGGTTTCATCTGCGGCGGTGTGTAACTGGGCTTTAAAAGGTGAATTATTGGCTAAATCTACACCAGGCGGTCATCGTAGATTTTTGGTTAAGGATATAGAGAAATTTGCCCGTGAAAAAAATATTGAACTTAACATCGTCAGACATGACAAGTTAAAGATTTTAATTGTCGACGATGACAAGGATATTTGTGATTACTTGAGTATTATTTTGAATACGGCTGAACAGGACATTATGGTTGAAATAAGTCGAGATGGATTTGATGCCGGTACCCGGCTGAGGACTTTTTTTCCGGATATAGTTTTGCTTGATTTAATGATGCCAGGTTTAGATGGTTTTAGAGTATGCAAAAGCATTAAACAGGAACATGGTGAAGAACATGTCAGAGTGATAGCTATAACGGGTAATAAAAGTGATGAAAATGTCCAGAAAATATTACAGGCTGGAGCTGAGGGTTGTTTAGAAAAACCCATAAATAAAACAACTTTATTTAAGGTTCTGGGATTAACTTCTAAAGTTTCTAACATAATAAAACTGAGTGGTTCAAGTTTATGAACACTAAATCAAAAAGAGCAAAAAGTATAAAATTAACTGGTGATTACACAATCTATGAAGTAAATGAGTTGAAGCAGAAAATCATGGATTGTTTTGAAAAAAGTGACAAAGTAAATATAAGACTCTCTGAAATAGAAAGAGTTGATGCTTGCATAATTCAACTTTTAATATCTGCATTAAAAGAAGCAAAAGCAAGAGAAATTAAATTACAAATACTTGATGTGCCAGAACTTGTGAATGAGTTTATGAAGCGGATACATTGTGAAGAAATACTAGAGGAAATGGTCTGAGTTTTAGAATGCCTGGGTAAGTTCTTGAGTCAAGCTATAAAAGGGGTACTAACAAAATGGATGAGAATACTCAAATTTTCATTTCTGAAAGTGAAGAGCTTCTTGAAGATATGGAGCAAGCTCTACTATCACTTGAGAGAGCACCAAACGATGTCGATCTGATTAATCGTATATTTAGAGCTGCGCACACCATTAAAGGTTCATCCGGTCTGTTTGGTTTCGATTCTATTGTAAGTTTTACCCACGTTGTTGAAAATTTACTGGATGATGTTAGAAATTGTTTAGTTCCGGTGAGCAATGCATTAGTTAGCCTGCTTATGCAATGCAAAGATCATATCCAATTGTTGGTTGGTGATATTGTCGTTGGAAAAAAAGGGACAATTGAAGAAAATTACCCGGAACAACAATCATTAATAGAAATGTTATCTGCTTATCAGCTATCTCAAGAACAACCTGTTGGCATCCCTGAAGAAAAACTCAAAGATGCATCAGTAAATCAAGACTCTAAGCAAGCGGAAACATCCTCTTACCATGTTTCAATTCGTATGAGTCCTGATACTTTTAGAGAAGGTTTTGATCCAACTATGATGTTCAGTGAATTATCCGAGTTGGGGACAATAGAAAATTGCAAAATAATAACTTCTAATATTCCCGAATTATCAAACATAGAGGCTGAGGCTTGTTATCTTGGTTGGGAACTAAGCTTATCCACCTCTGCTGATAAACAGGCAATTGCAGAAATTTTTGAATGGTACGAAGATTCTGACATAAGGATCCTGCCACCTAAATCCAAGATTGAAGAATACCAACAATTAATTGAAGAGCTACCGGAAGAAGAAGCGGCTTTAGGGCAAATCCTGCTTGAAATAGGTTCACTCACTGCAGCTGAATTACAACAGACATTAAATAAGCAAAAAGATGATGGAGGCTTTACAGGTGATCTCTTAATTGATGAAGGCAAGGTTCAACCAGAGATTGTAGAAATTGCTTTAAAGAAACAACAAAAAGTACGAGTGGAAAAACAGAAAGAAAGAGGTTTTGTAAGAGTTGCAGCCGATAAACTGGATCAGTTAGTAACGCTTGTGGGTGAGTTGGTGATGAATGGTGCAAAGTTATCTCAGTTATCAAATGAGCGTCAAGATGTTGAATTGGCTGAATGCGTCGATGAAATGACCCATACACTGGAAAACATGCGTGAAACTGCTTTGGGCATGAGAATGATGCCGCTTACAAGTACATTTAATAAATTTCATAGAGTTGTTAGAGATACTGCCGATGAATTGGGTAAAAAAATTCGACTGCGTATTGTAGGAGCTGAAACAGAACTTGATAAAACTGTCATTGAACGTATTGCAGATCCTCTCACTCACCTGATAAGAAATGCACTGGATCATGGTATGGAAATCCCTGCAGAAAGAAGGAAGGTAGGCAAGGTTGAAGAAGGCATTATCACCTTGTCTGCGAGTCATGCTGCAGGTTCAATTCTAATTGAAGTTGAAGATGATGGCCGAGGTTTGAATGCAGATAAAATTCTATCCATAGCTAAAGAAAAAGGACTGGTTTCAGCTAATCATGATTTATCAGATGAACAGGTTTATCGCTTAATATTTGAAGCTGGTTTTTCAACAGCAGATGCCATCAATAACCTGTCAGGACGAGGTGTTGGAATGGACGTGGTTCGAAGAAATATCGAATCACTCCGGGGAACAGTTAACATCGCTTCAACTCTGGGTGAAGGCACAAAGATATCGATTCGTTTACCACTTACATTAGCGATTATTGATGGTTTTCAAGTGCGTGTTGGTGAAGGTGACTTCATAATTCCGTTAGAATCCATGGTCGAGTGTATATCATTGTCAGATTCTCAAAAAGATGAATCAAGCAAACATGATTTTATCAGATTACGAGAAGAAATGTTGCCACTGATACATTTATCCAGATATTGGGAAATACCTCAAGAGATCGATTTATTGAAAAATTCAAGAGTTAATCTTGTAGTGGTTCAATTTAATGAAGCGAAGATTGGAATTTTAGTGGATAGTTTGCATGGAGAGGTGCAGGCAGTCATAAAACCACTCGGACGTGTCTTTAAAGGTGTTCAGGGTTTTGCAGGTTTTACGCTGTTGGGTAGTGGTAATGTTGCACTGATCATGGATATTGCTGAACTGGTAAAGTCGGTGGTTTCGAATGAACAGAAGCAACAACAACAAATAGAAAATAAAACACGAAAAAAAACATTAAGAGAGAAAATTTAAATCATTATAGTTTGAAAACAAAACTGAAAAATTCAGAAAGTAAAATTAATACAGCTTAGCTGGAGGCTTGAAATGAAAATCATCAACAATCTTAAAATTCGTAGTAAGTTTATTTTAATGCTTTTTTTTCCAATCGTCGGCCTGTTATATTTTGCTTTTGCTGAAATAATCAAGGAATATGAAGTGTCTGATAATATGAAAAAGGTACGACAACTTGCATTGTATGGTGTAAATGCAAGTAATCTTGTGCATGAACTTCAAAAAGAGCGTGGTATGACTGCTGGTTATCTGGGTTCGAAAGGGCAAAAATTTTCTACAGAATTACCTAAACAAAGAAAGTCTACAGATAATAAATTAAATAATATGAAGACCTACCTTGAGGGATTTGATAGTAAAAAACTGGACTCTGGATTACATGAGAAAATCTCATTTGTATTAAATGAATTGGGCTTATTAAGAGATAAGCGACAAAAGATTGATGCCTTAGATATTGTAGCCGCTTCTGCTATTGGTTATTACACAAACTTAAATGCCAATATTCTTAACTCTGTTTCTATGATAGCTGTGTTAAGTAGTGATGCAGATGTAACCAGACAAGCTGCAGCTTATGTCAATTTTCTACAAAGTAAAGAAAGAGCGGGTATTGAACGGGCAGTTTTAACCAATACATTTGGTCAGGGAAAATTTGGTGAAGGAATGTATCAAAAATTTGGAACCCTGGTATCAGAACAAAAAACATATATTAATATTTTTGAAGACATGGCCGAACAAAAGCAAATACAATATTTCGAAACAACCCTTGTTGGTAAAGATGTTGATGCAGTTGATAATTTCAGAAATAAAGCTTTTGAGAATGCTGGAGATACAACAAAAAAAATGGATGTAGATGCTTCGATCTGGTTTAAGGCAGCTACTGGACGGATTAATTTATTAAAAGACGTTGAAAATAGATTATCTACTGATTTATCTGAAAAAGCGCAACAACTCAATTCAGATGCTAATCAATCTTTCTGGCAGGCAGTGTTTCTCTCTCTATTTGCAGCACTTATCACTTTAGTGTTTTCTTTTTTAGTTGTTCGTGGCGTGACAGGTCCGCTTGGAGATGCATTACTAAGAATGCGAGATATAGCGGAAGGCGAAGGAGATCTGACTAAACGTATTGATAATGATTGTACTGATGAAGTGGGATTGCTGTGTTTGGCAACGAATAACTTCATCAAAAAAATACATGATGTAATAAGTAATGTAAAAACTAATTCAGAGGGATTAAGTGATGCATCGAATCAAGTGAATAGTGCTGCACAGGATCTTTCTAGCGGCTCATCTGAACAGGCCGCGAGTGTTGAGGAAACTTCATCTTCACTAGAGCAAATGAGCGCAACTGTTAATCAAAATGCTGATAGTGCTAACCAGACTGAAAAAATGGCTAGTTCTGCAGCCAAACAAGCAGAGAAAGGTGGTGAGCAGGTAACACAAACCGTCATTGCAATGAAAGATATTGCAGAAAAGATAGGGATTATTGAAGATATTGCTTATCAGACCAACCTTCTCGCCCTAAATGCTGCCATTGAAGCTGCAAGGGCCGGGGAGCATGGTAAAGGTTTTGCGGTTGTTGCCTCTGAGGTTAGAAAGCTTGCTGGTCGTAGTGAAATTGCAGCAGGTGAGATCAGTAAGCTTGCTAAAAGTAGTGTTGCTGTTGCTGAAGAAGCGGGCACTTTATTAGAAGAAATAGTGCCAAGCATTCGTCAAACAGCTGATTTGGTGCAAGAGATAAATGCCTCAAGTGAAGAACAGGCAAGTGGTATTGGTGAGATCAGTAGTGCTATGGGCCAGTTAGATACTGTGACTCAAAATAATGCAGCTTTAGCTGAAGAGTTATCTGCAACCTCTGAAGAAATGACTGCACAGGTTCAATCGTTGGCAGATATGATGTCATTCTTTACAGTTCAAGGTGAAAGTGGAAATGTAATCAAACCAAAAGTATACGATGATTCCAGTTCTGTAAAAGTAGCTCCCCCAAGAGCAGAGAGTTCAGCGGCAGGTTCGTCAGTAGTATCAGATGAATTTGTCCGTTATTAGGAGGGACGAGATATGAGTAATAATGATTCTGGTAAGTCATCTGCAGATCCTCTGACAAATAATGAGTACTTGACGTTCATTATATCAGGTGAAATATTTGCTGTTTCAATTATGAGAGTGAAAGAAATTATTGAATACAGAGAATTAACTCATGTACCTATGGTGCCCGAATTTATTAGTGGTGCCATTAACTTGCGTGGTTCTGTGGTTCCAGTTATTAATCTTGCAATAAAATTTGGATTAGCGTCGGCTCCGGTTAATCGAAGAACTTGTGTGGTTATCATAGAAACTGAACTTGATGGTGAAACAACGGTTATGGGGGTGCTGGTTGATAAGGTTTTGCAAGTATTAGATATAGCAGAGCAGAATATAGAGCCCGCACCAAAACTTGGTGTGAAAATTAGAACTGATTTTATTGAAGGCATGGGAAAAGTCGATGAAAATTTTGTAATTATATTATCCATCGACAAAGTCCTTTCAGAAGATGAGATTTCCGTTTTGGATGGAATGCAATCTGATGGTGGTGAACAGAATTTGAGTGCACAAGAAGTAATTTAAATTTGAAATAGCATCAGAATTTTATTGTTAAAAATATTAAATTATATCGCACAGAAAGAAGAATTAATATGCCAACTAAATCCAATTCAGCAGCTTTTGCAACTGAGTACGCCTTAGAGCATACGATCTCGAATAAGGCGTTTGAAAATATAAAAAATCTGATATATAAAATTGCAGGAATAAGTTTATCCGAAACTAAGAAGCCCCTTGTTGCAGGACGACTGAATAAACGACTGCGGGCTTTGAGTCTGGAAAATTTTCAGGATTATTATAAGTATTTAATTTCGGAAAAAGGAAGGGTTTCAGTTAATGGTAGTAGTGAAATGCAGTTGTTTACAGATTTATTAACTACCAATGAAACATATTTTTTTAGAGAGTCTCAACATTTTGATTTTTTTGTGCAAGAAGTTTTAAATAAACATTCTACAGATAAAACTCTAAAAATATGGAGTGCAGCAAGTTCATCCGGGGAAGAGGGTTATACTCTATGCATGCTACTTGCTGAACATCTTGGAGAAACAGGTAATTGGTCGGTTCTGGGAACAGATATTTCAAGCCGGATCCTTAATAGTGCCAGACAGGGTGTTTTTAACGAGTATCGTGCACGGATGGTTCCAGTGAAATACAGGAATAAATATTTACTAAAAGGAACTGGCTCCCAAAAAGGGTATGTAGCTATAGTTCCTGAGTTACGGAAAAATATCAGCTTTGCTAAATTCAATTTGGTTGAAGATCCGCTGTTCAGAGAATCATTTGACGTAATTTTTTGCAGAAATGTGTTGATTTATTTTGACCAGAAAACGAAACAAAAAGTTGTTTCAAGGCTGAGCCAATTGCTTAAACCCAAGGGCTTCCTGATAACCGGGCGTTCAGAATCTTTGCACTCGTTAACTCATCATTTACAGACAGTTCAGCCTTCCATTTATCAAAAAACCAGGTGAAAAGATGAAGTCTAAAGTTATAAAGGTAATGGTGGTAGATGACAGTGCATTAGTTAGAAAAGTCATGAAAGATGTGCTTGAAACAGATCCTATGATTAAGGTTATATCTCAGGCTGTAGATCCCTTGTTTGCAATGAAAAAATTACAACAGGAAACACCGGATGTAATCACGCTGGATGTTGAGATGCCAAGAATGGATGGAATAACATTTTTAAAAAAAATAATGTCAGAAAATCCGATCCCTGTTGTTATGTGTTCCAGCTTGACAACTTCAAATGCACAAACAACCGTTAATGCCATAAAAGCGGGCGCTGTTGAAATTATTGCCAAACCTAAACTGGGGGTAAAAGGATTTATTGAGGAATCGTCTATTCAAATTATTGATGCGGTAAAAGCAGCTGCGCTTTCTCGAGTTAAAAAAAGGAAAGCACAACCAATAAAAATAGAGCCTAAAAAAAATGCTGACAGTATGTTAGCAAGAACATCGGCTAAAAATATTTCAAGAGCCATGGTAGAAACGACAGATAAAATTATTGCCATTGGCGCATCTACTGGAGGTACTCAGGCTTTAAGGGATGTATTAGCTGATATGCCAGCTACTTCTCCTGGATTGGTTATCGTTCAGCATATGCCGGAAAAATTTACCACAGCCTTTGCCGGACACCTTAATGAAATTAGTCCAATGGAAGTTAGAGAGGCGAATAACGGTGATAAACTTTATCCGGGTATTGCATTGCTCGCCCCGGGTGGCAAGCATATGTTACTTAAAAGAAGTGGAGCTACTTATTATGTAGAAGTGCGTGATGGACCTCTGGTAAGTCGCCATAAACCTTCTGTAGATGTTCTTTTTCGTTCCGTGGCAAGGTATGCAGGAACCAATTCAGTTGCTTGCCTGATGACCGGTATGGGGGATGATGGGGCTGAAGGACTTAAGGAAATCAGGGAGTCAGGAGGAAGAACGTTAGCACAGGACGAGGCAACCTGTGTTGTATATGGGATGCCAAAAGAAGCTTGGAAAAGAG
>JBFFIY010000192.1:0-8785 GCA_041556195.1 Enterobacterales bacterium | reverse complement strand
GGCGTTGTATCGACACTTTCCCTCGAAAGCAAAAATGTATGAAGGTTTGATTGAGTTTATAGAAGAAACGCTATTTTCTCGGATCTCTTTAATTTTAAAAGAAGAAACTGATTATTTAACCCGCTGTAATAATATATTGACCCTGGTGCTCACTTTTTCAGCAAGAAATCCAGGTATTAGTCGCTTAATGACCGGTGATGCCTTAACTGGAGAACAGGGCCGTTTAAGAGAGCGGGTGAATCAACTATTTAACCGATTACAAACTCAACTAAAACAAATTATCCGCGAGTCTACTTTTACGGCTAGAGAACCTTCATCAGCCGATCCACTCATTAGTGCAAACTTAATGTTGGCTATTGTAGAAGGCAAAATTCGCCAGTTTGTTAGAAGTGAGTTCCACCAAAGCCCTCTGGCCGAATGGAATGGGCAATGGAGCATCATTAAAAAAGGAATGTTATAACCAGGCTAAATGAGAAAAATTTTCTTTGGCCTGATTATTGCCTTAAGTTATCAATGCCTGATTAATTTAAAGATGACTATGAAACTTCGAACCAACCTTTTCCTGATCTTCGGTGGCCTGCTTTTTGTTCTATTATTGGTGCAATGGTGGGTGATCACTTCAATGAGTCGTCAGATCCGACATGAGGTTGAGGCTTCAGTATTTTCTGTGAGTCGAGATACGGCTGAAGCGGTGGTATTGCATCAAATGACATCAGATTTTGAATTTATCAGTCCGGATCCTTCACAGAAAGCAACAAGCTCTAACAATAAACATTTTTCAATTCAGGAAGATCATCTCAATTCTCAAATTGGCAGTCACAATGATCAGCAAATCATTAAAAAAATTGAACGCCGTTTAGCCACATCAAGTGACTCGCCTGAAGGTGGAGAAAAACTACAAGTTATTGAAAATGTTTTTATCGAACTAAAGAAAGATCTCCCCAGGCATGAAATACGCATTCTTGGTCGAGGATTCGATCATGCTATCGAAATTCAAAATGAAGGTTTAGATAAGCAACTGTCCGGTATGTCCAGGCGCATGTTGTCAGCCATGTCAGCCATTTTGATTTTAGGACTTATCGCTGCGGCTTATTTCGCTCATCGTTTATCACGACCTTTACAAAAACTAACCGAAGTCGCCCATCGTGTAGGTGAGGGTGAAGTTGGCGAGCAAGTTCACTCCAAGGAATCATCTGGTCCCCTTGAGATCCAGACAGCTATTGAACAATTTAATAATATGTCCCGACAATTACAGGATTTAGAACGTCGCAATTCACAGTTACAAGATAGCCAGCAATTAAGTGAACTGGGAGAAATAGCCAGAGGGTTTGCCCACAGTTTGCGCAACCCGCTAAATACCCTGGGCCTGGCGGTAGACGAATTGGCAACGGCTGATCTGGAACAGATCAGAAAACAAGATTTACATCAAATGGTATTAAGACAGATCGCTAGAATTGATCAATGGATTAAAAGCTTTATGTCTCTTAATAATGAAGGAAATGATTCGGCTGTTTGTTTAAAGATTGCTCCTCTGGTAGAGAATCTGGTACTGGAACTTAAATCCTTACAGCCAAAAATTCAATGGCAGTTAACACTAGATGAAAACTGTCAGGTTGAAGGCCATGAAACCGAGCTTAATACCATGTTACAGGTTTTATTAGAAAACGCTCTGGAAGCCAGCAAAATAGATCAAACTATTAAAGTGGACTTAACCTGTCATGAAAATACCATCAATCTTAAAGTTGTAGATGAGGGCTCAGGTATAGAGAAGGATTTACTGGAACAATTATTTTCCCCGAAAGTGACCAGCAAAAGAAATGGCGCTGGTATGGGCTTGTTTTTAGCAAGAAGACTGGCTAGAGGGCGTTATCAGGGGGATGTTGAACTTTTATCAGATGAAAAGGGCACTACTGCTCAGCTCACATTGTTAGCCTGGCGAGAATCAATTTCATGAAGCAGCGTATTCGTATTTTAGTCGTTGAAGATGAACCAGATCAGCGCCAACTGGTTTCTGGTTTATTACGAAGAGCGGGTTATGAAATTGATGCTGCAGCAAGCGTTTCTGAAGCGAAAACGTTGCTTGAAAAGGGTGATGTTGACATTGTTTTTTCAGATTGGAAACTCGAAGGTGAAGACGGGCTCCAATTATTGGAACATGTACAACTAGACTATCCCGAAACGGGGTTTATCCTGGCCACAGGTCATGGTTCAATTGCACATGCGGTACAGTCTGTAAGAGCAGGTGCGGACGATTATCTGGTAAAACCCTACCAAAAAGACGCTTTGTTATTTGCTTTAGAAAGGGTTTGTCGAGCAAGACTGTTAATTCGTGAGAATAAAGCGCTTGAGCAAGCTCTGACAGAACGAGAATATCTAGTCGACTTGATAGGGCACTCTGCCTGTATGCAAACGCTGTTTAATAAAATAGAACGTTTGGCCTCGACTCGGGCAACCATTTTGATTTCAGGTGAAAGCGGTACCGGAAAAGAATTAGCAGCCAGAGCATTGCATCAGCTGTCTAATCGTAAAGATCAACCCTTTGTTGCAGTTAACTGTGCCGCCATTCCTGAGTCTTTGGCTGAAGCTGAATTTTTTGGTACAGAAAAAGGCGCTTTTACCGGCTCCACTAAACTCAATATTGGTAAGTTTGAATTTGCCCAGGGCGGTACATTGTTTCTGGATGAAGTAGGAGAAATGCCTCTATTACTTCAGGTTAAGTTACTCCGCTTATTACAAGAAGGCGTTCTGACTCGAATTGGCGGTAACAAAGAAATTAAAGTAGATATTCGATTAGTAGCAGCGACCAATCGAGACTTACAGGAAGAGGTCAACGCAGGAAGATTTCGTGAAGATCTTTTCTATCGGCTTAATGTTGTTCCTATCGAAATGCCACCTTTACGTGATCGAAAAGAGGATATTCCGGCTCTGACAAAACATTTCTCCCAGGTTGCCTGTCGCCGACATGAAGTTGAAAATGTAAGGTTCACTCCTACGGTTTTAAAATCGCTGACTCAATATTCATGGCCAGGTAATGTCCGCGAATTAGGCAATGTGATAGAACGGATGGTTTTGATGTCTGAAAATGGAGAGGCAAGTGAAACGGAAATACCCCAAATACAGGGATCAGACACTGCACCACAATTTGAGCTACCTTTAGCCGGTTTTAACTGGGATGTCCATGAAAGAGACTGCTTACAACAAGCTATGAACATGTGTCATGGCAATAGAACACAAGCTGCAAAAAAATTGGACCTGGCTTATAAAGCTTTCCTTTATCGATTAGAAAAGCATCAATTAATCTAAAATCCTCATTTAGGGAACGATATCCTGATATGGGGAATATAAGTATCTTAAACAGGGACAAAATAGTGATTTTCAACGAGCAGCCTGAATATTTTATTCTGGCACAGCCTTTGCAGAAGCAAGAGAGTCACTTATCAATTAACCAAAATAGGATAGAAAAATGAAAGCAAAATTATTAGTTGCGGCAATAAGTTTAGTTTCAGGAATTGGAATGCTGGCTTACGCTGAGGAACCTTCTCATAAAATGGCAATGATTCATTCTGGCGATGCCAAGGTGATATCAATCAGTGTCGATAAAGATGACAACGATCCGGCTCAGATAAAACTTAAAATCAATGGTGAGGAACTTAGCTTCACCATGCCTGAATTAGAGGACGGAGAAGTTCGAGAATTTACCACCAATGAAGGTAAGGTAGTGAAGCTCATTAAGGCAAAAATGGGTTTAACTCTGGTCATTGATGGACAAGAAATTCAATTGCATGACTTTGGAGCAGGGATAGAGCATGGCAAGATAGCAAAAATCTTTGCACTTAAAGGAATGGGTGGTATGCATCATGGCATGGGAGATGACAACTCAATTGTAATTTCCGGCGGAAACCTGGATGAAGCTACCCGTCAAATAATCAAACAAGCGATTATGGATGCTGGTGTGGATAAAACCGTGAAATTCATGGGATTACACAATTGGATAAGTAAAGACGGTGGAAATTTTGAAATAATTGTTGATTCTGAACATGGCGGTGAAGGTGAACATATTATTGAAATCGAAAAACATATTGAGATCCACACGGAAGATGATGAGGGTTAATTCTTAGAACTAATAAAATGTATTAAGCCATATTCAATTTATTGAATATGGCTTTTTTTATTTGTTTATTTTGGAATACTATGAGTCCAGCTTAAATTTGAGGAAATTATAGCTCTAATGAAATAATTTAGGCTAAGATATATCTAACCTACACTTTAATTGTTCTGGAATGCCCATGAAAAGAATTAAACCCTATTTTATCACCAGTTTATCAATGTTTACTTTTGCTTTAACCTTTTATGCAATTTATCGATTGAAAACTCATGGTCTGAATCAGGTTGATGTAGGGTTATTATTAACCAGTTTGCCCTTTACTTTGTTTTTAGCCAATATATTGGGGCTCAAAAAAACAGCCAGAACTCAGCCAAACATGCCTTTGGTGTCAGTGCCTACTCTCATTGGATTTTTGTTTATCACTCAGGCATTCATCCTGGGGACCTCTAAAGAGGCAAATATCCTTGTGCTTGGTGGAATAATGTCCCTGGGCTATTTTCTCTATATCACATGGTATTCCAAACTAAATAAAGTGCATGCAGATTCCCTGGGGATTGGCAAACCACTCCCTACCTTTACCCTGACCAATGGTGCAGGCGAAAGTTTTAGCACAGATGAGCTTAAAGGGCAGCCATCGATTATTCTCTTTTTTCGAGGAAATTGGTGTCCACTCTGTGTGGCTCAAATTAAAGAACTGGCTAAGGATTATCAAGAGATTGCAAAGAGAGGCGCAAGAGTGATTCTGGTCAGCCCACAATCTCAATCTCATAGTCAGCAATTGGCGAAATCGGTAAATGCGCCTATGGAATTTATGACCGATAGCGATCATCTGGCATCAAGAACATTGGGCATTGAAGTTAAAAACGGTATACCTATGGGCATGGGAATGCTGGGGTATGATTCAGAATCAGTATTGCCGACGGTATTGATCACCGATGCCAATGGCATACTGGTGTGGTTACATCAAACTGATAATTACCGTGTTCGCCCAGAGCCCGCTACTTTTTTAGAGGTGTTAGATAAAATGGCTAATAATGAAGAAATCAATCAACCTAATCAATTTACAGCCTATTGGAATGATCAAATCATTGCTCGTAGCAATGATACGGTGGTGGTTGAAGGCAATCATTATTTTCCTGAAACAGCCATTAATTCAGCGTATTTTAAGGAAAGCACCACAACCAGTCTTTGTCCCTGGAAAGGAACCGCCCATTATTATCATATAGAAGTAGATGGTAATGTGAACCAGGATTCAGCCTGGTATTATCCTTCGCCCTCACCCATGGCTTCAAAGATAAAAGATAGAGTTGCCTTTTGGAAAGGGGTGAGGGTAGTAAAGGAATAAATTTATTTTTTGAAGGGAAAAGAAACTATGAACAAATCTAATCTTTATCGGTTGGAATATTAACTTTTGGAGGAGCTGGTTGTTCATTTATACGACCAGCTTTACGCAAAGAATCTCGTAAAATAAATTCTATTTGCGCATTAACGCTCCTAAGCTCATCATCTGCCCAGCGTTGTGTTGCTTTGAGAATATCTTCATTTATTCTGAGAGGATAGGCTTTTTTAGCCATCTATCAATCTCCTAAAAAGACCAATAAAGGCGAGGTAGTTTGTTTACCTCGCCTTTGGGTTCTTCTGACAGTTTATTAATATAAACTTCCTGCATTCAATACTGGCTGAGCGGCTTCGTCACTACACAGTACTACAAGCAGGTTGCTAACCATGGCGGCTTTGCGTTCTTCATCCAGTTCAACGATTTCTTTTTCGGCTAGCTGAGTAAGAGCCATATCAACCATGGATACTGCACCTTCAACAATTTTCTTTCTAGCGGCAATAATAGCTTCGGCCTGTTGTCGTCTGAGCATAGCGTTAGCAATTTCAGGGGCATAGGCCAGATGGCTAATACGAGATTCAATCACGTTGACACCAGCTTTTTCCAATCGGTTTTGAACTTCTTGCCTTAGTGAGTCAGCGATTTCCTTAGCATGGCTTCTTAAAGCGACTTCACCATCCTCATGTGAATCGTAGGGATAACCCGTTGCCAGATTTCTCAAAGCGGCTTCACTTTGAATAGAAACAAAGTCTTCATAATCATCTACATGAAAAATAGCTTCTGCGGTATCAACGACTTCCCATACCACTACGGCAGCAATTTCTATCGGATTACCGCGATTGTCGTTCACTTTTAACTTGCTACTCTCAAAATTGCGAATTCTTAAGGAGACCGCCAGTTTTGAATAAAAAGGGTTGGACCAACGTAAACCTGGATTTCTGGAAGTGCCAGCATATTTTCCAAATAGTTGTAATACTTTACCTTCATTGGGATGAACCATAAAAAAGCCAAACCAGCAGATAAAGGTGATTATGCTGGCAAATATGGCTACTATAATCATTATGCTGGAATGAACTTGCACAGAATGGACAAAAAGCACAGCAAACAATATTTGAGTAATTAATAGCACAAAAATGAATCCAATGCCGTTGGGGGTCGTTTTCAATTTTTCTTTCATCATGACAGTCTCCTTTTGTTAGTTTCTAAATGATATCATAACGATATCATTTAGCAAGAAAAGATCTGTGTCAGAATGTTGCAGTGTTTGTTTTATACCCGTGATACCTGGAAATGCAGGTTTCAGCAAGTCAAGAAGCGTCCATATTCGAGGCTTGAAGCTTCCGCATCCTGCTCACGCCGTGTTCATTACCTGCTTTTTGTTTAATTCTGCGAATTCATTGAACGGCATGGCGTTTTGTATGGCTAAGGTTAGGGCTTTGCCTTGCTCGCAGCCGGTTGCAACGCAGAGTATACCAGCCAAATCACCGTGTAGGTTCATTTTTAGTTTCTTGTTGTTTTCATCGGGTGTAAGAACAATCTTGTCTACCAGTTTTCTGATTAGCTCGGCGGCTTCATGGCGGTGGTCTTCTTGATTGAGTAAAGCTCTTAGGGTGGTGACTTGTTCATGATAACGCAATGCCATATTGGGATGCAGCAAGACAGGGCTTTGCTTTGTTGTGCTTAATAACGCCTCTAGCTTTTCTCGTTGTTGGATGATATTTGCCAGCGCGTCTTTGACCTCACAAGCGGGAATACCCTGTTTGATGGCTTCGATGAGTTTGTTTTTTTCCGTGGAGAGTTTTTCAAGTTTGGCTTGGGCTTGGGTAATATCAGCATTTCCTTGTTTGCGGATTTGGTTGCTATAGCGCGTGTATTCAGCGCAAAATTCCGCCACAAGTTCGGGATGCATCAAATGAGTTTGTAGGGCATTTAAGATGGTGTTTTCCAGTTTATCTTGCGCCATGGTGATACGGTTATCACAGGTGCCTTTATTTCGTGCAGTCGTGCAGCCATAACGCAGGGCAGATATTTTACTAAAGCCGCCATCACAACAGCCACATTTTATCAGGTAAGAAAACAGGTTCTTGGGTCGGCGTTTTTCGTGTGGCGTGGTTTTTAAAGACAAAGATTCTTGTTTGGCTCTGACTTTATCCCATAACCCTTGCGTGACAATTCTCAGCTCTGGCACTTCGCTGATGACCCATTCTTCCTTTGGATTGGGTCGTGCAACCCGTTTACCTGTATCAGGATTTTTGAAATAGCTTTCTCTGTTCCAAACGAGTTGACCGATATAGAGCGGGTTATTGATAATGCCAGAGCCACGTTTGCGGGTGCCGTTAATGGTGCTAGAAGACCAGCCTTTACCCGAAGGATTGGGGGCGTTTTCTTTGTTGAGCGCCCATGCGATTTTTTTCGGTGACTTGCCTGCGGCGTATTCCTCAAAAACACGGGTGATAATCACAGCCTGCTCTTGATTAATGGTGCGCTCACCGTGCACTGGCTCGCCATTGGCATCAAACTTTTTCACCACATCATAACCATAAGACAGGCCGCCGCCCGATTTGCCTTTTTCAACACGGCCTCTTAAGCCGCGATGGGTTTTAGCGGCTAAATCTTTCAGGAAGAGCGCGTTCATGGTGCGTTTTAAGCCAATATGTAGATCGGTAATTTCACCATCGGTGAGCGTGATGATTTTCACACCTGCAAAATTTAAACGCTTATAAATTCCTGCGATATTTTCTTGATCGCGAGAGAGGCGATCTAACCCTTCGGCTAAGACAATATCAAATTTCCCCGCTGCGGCATCTTGCATCATCACCTGTAAGCCAGAGCGTATCATCGAAGCCCCGCTTATGGCATGGTCACTATAGGGCTTGACCACTTGCCAGCCTTGTTGCTTGGTACGCTGGGTGCAAATACTGATTTGGTCTTCGATGGACGCATCACTTTGCATGGCGCTGGAATAACGGGCATAAATAGCCACTCTAACCATCGCTATCCTCCCATTTTCCAGCCTTGTGAGCTTCTAAGAATTGTTGATAGTCATTTTCTGCGGCGCATCGCGCCATAAACCTGACCAGCTCTTTCAGCTTTGAAGTCTGATTACGACCAGCTTCATGTACCAAAGACCAATCTTTATGAACATCCAGCGGGGTTAAATCATCCATGCATCCCCCCCTGTAAATTATCAGGTCGTAACATCCCAGGGCGGGATTACGCATTGGATGATTTTTGACCAAATAATATCTCTGCCCTAAACTTTGCATCCCAACAAGCTCTCTGTATTTTACCTGCCACACTGTCTTTCAATGGATGAGCTTTTATCGAATTCAACAATGCGCGTC
>JBFFIY010000191.1:0-8941 GCA_041556195.1 Enterobacterales bacterium | reverse complement strand
GAAATATGTGGCCAGCTATGAATTTAAGCAGTTGTTGTGTGTTAGTCTGTTTTTTATCAGTGGCATCTATCTGACAAAGAGAAAACATACAGGGTAAAAATTGATGGATCATTTCAGCTAACTGGTTTTTACTGCCGATGTAAGCATATAAGCTACCCATGCTAATAGACGTTTCATTACTTAAATCACGTAAACTCATTAAAGCAAAACCCTGTTGATTAGATAGTTTAAAAGTCGCTTTAATAATAGTCTCTAATTTTTTTATAGCAATTTCTTCATTCTTTACCTGTATGTTGTCTGCATGCAATTGATAAAAAGAGTGCCAGATCTGCTTTTGATTGATAGAAAAACTTTCTTTAAATAAAACGAAATTATTTTCGCCTTGCCATATCGACATGATAAAAATCCTACAGTTAATTTAGCCGTTTAAGCAATCAAATAAATTTTTAAAAATATTTTACCAGAGCCTGCCCCGTGAGCGAAGCGAGTGCTTTGGGTACGAAACACACGAAGAGCACGAAGAATTAATTATTTAATCCATATATTTTTTTCTCTTTCCCATGATTTTTGTGGGAATGTGTAGCTTTTATTCTCAATACTATATGCGTTACCACGCAGAAGAAAATAACGGCGCAAATCAGAAAAAGCTCATCTTTTTTTTACTCTTCGTGTTCTTCGTAGTGAATATTTAATGGTTTTTAATAAGCTGTTTTGCGACTACCATTTTATGAACTTCATCTGGTCCATCATAAATTCGAGCGGCACGCTCATGTCGATAAAAATAAGCCAAAATTTTATCGTCTGTCATTCCAAGGCCACCATGGCATTGTAAAGCTCTATCTACAACATTTTGTAAAACTTTAGCCGTATGATATTTAATCATTGAAACATCAACTTTAGCCTTTTCGAAAGTTTCATTTTCAATTTTCCAGGCAGTTTGTAATACTAATGTTCTCGCAGCCTCCATTTCTGCCGCTGATTCAGCTATCCAGTTTTGGATGGTTTGCAGATCGGATAAAGTTTTATTAGAAGTTATTTGCCTGATTTTTACATAGCTCACCATTTCATTGAGAGAACGGCGACAAACTCCTAACCAACGCATGCAATGATGTATGCGTCCAGGACCTAATCTTTCCTGGGCGAGTTTAAACCCACTTCCTACAGTACTGATCAGATTTTCTTCAGGCACGCGGCAGTTCTTCAGACTCACTTGTGCATGTGAATAATATCCCGATCCACTCTCTCCCATAACTTGTATATTTCTAACGAGTTCAAATCCTTTGGTGACTGTCGGAACGATAATCATGCTGGCTTTTTTATGTTTGTGTTCAATCGGATCGGTGACAGCCATAACAATGCAAAACTGGGAACCATCTGCCGACGAAGTAAACCATTTATCGCCATTGATAACCCATTCATTACCATCAAGCTCTGCGGTAGTTTCAAGTAGAGTAGGATTAGAGCCAGCCGTTGCTGGTTCCGTCATACCAAAACAACTACGAATATCTCCATTTATTAATGGTTTCATCCATTGCTCTTTTTGAGCTTCAGACCCAAATTTATGGAGAAGTTCAGTATTGCCAGCATCGGGTGCCTGACAACCAAACACATAATGTCCTAAGGGTGATTGTCCCAGCACTTCGGAAAACAGCCCTAGTTGCATGAGACTTTTACCGCAACCGCCTATTTTTTCTGACACATGGGGCGCCCATAATCCCATAGCTTTAACTTCATCTCTAAGATCGTTTAACTCAGATTCAATTTCGAAGAAATCAGAATAGAGAATATGGTTTTCAATGGGAATCAATCTTTCTATTACAAACTGTTGGATTTGTTCTAGTTGCTTTGCAATCCAGTCTGGCGTTTCAAAGTTCATAGTTTGGCCTATTTTCTAGTGATCAGGTGATTCAAACCACTTTCCAGGAGTGGACTGATATTATTAAAATTGAGCAATTTAAATGCGGTTTTATTGTTTGCAGAGGTTTCTTTGGGACCTATGCTTGTAGAAAGAGGGCCTGCAGAAAGAGGGCTTTTAGAAAAAGCGCCATCAAGTAATGGTTGTGTAGGAGTAGCCCATCTTCTAATTTCGCTGACACTGGCATTATTGATGCTCAGATTAATATCTAACAACGCGTCATTATCGAGTTTTAATATGGATTGTAAAATAACGGAAATACATCCACCAGATGTCACTAGAGCAATTTTTTTAGTGATTTCCCCTACATCTTGAGTTGAGTGGGAAAATGCATTCAAGAAACCTAAAACTCTAGCTTGAAAATCAATCCATGATTCAAAGGGACAGTTTAGATCGGCTTGCCAGAGATCCATTAAGGCACGTAAAACAATCTCAAAACTGTATTCACTGCTGCTCCAGGCCCATTCATCGTTAAGTAGTGGTTTAAATTGTTTATCTTGAGCTGCGAGCTGAGGCAGATAGTATTTCAGTAAATTCTCGCTATCAAATTCATTCAGGGCAGGATCTTGAGAAAGTGCTCCTTCAAACTTCATGGCTTCAGCCATGTTTTGGGCTGTTTGTTGTTGCCTTGTTAACGAGCCATGGATGATTTGGTCAAAATGAACCGATTGTTTTTGATAATAACGACCTAAAGTCTGTGCCTGGCTGTAACCAATCTGTGAGAGTTGGTCATAATTTTGAGCACCAAAACTTGCTTGTCCGTGGCGAATAAGAAATAGGTGGCTCATTGATTGTGCTTTATCCAGAATGGGGATCTTATAAAGTCCACCATACTCTAAACATGAATAAAATGTCAATAACGAGCGTTCGTTCGTTTTATTTATTTAAAAAATAGGGTAGTATTGCATTTAATTAAAAATGTGTAGCAAGTAAGGTAGCTGGTTATGTTGGAGCGTTTTAAGCAAAAGAGAGCTTTGATTACTGGAGGTGCCAGTGGACTGGGCAAAGCACTTGTGTTGCAGTTTGCACAGCTTGGCTGGAAAATTGCGGTTGTTGATATCAACCTTGAACAAGCACAAAAGGTTACTTACCTGGCCAATGAGGCTGGTGCTGAAGCGATTGCACTCTACTGCGATGTAGGCCAGGATAAGGATTTCCAAACTATTGCCAGGCAGATCAGAGAAAGTTGGGGTGGCCTGGATATTATTATCAATAATGCAGGCATTGCTTCTGCTGGTATGATGGTAGATATGCCGCGGGAAGAGTGGGATCGAGTATTGAATCTTAATTTAAATAGTGTTTTCAGAGGCTGTCATTATTGGTTGTCACTATTACCTGAAAATGGCCCTGCACATGTGGTAAATACTGCTTCATTCGCCGGAATTGCACAGGCTCCGGCGATGATGTCTTATAATGTGAGTAAAGCTGGTGTCATTGCCTTAAGTGAAAGTTTAAGGGCGGAGCTTGGGTATCGCAATATTGGTGTTTCGGTGATTTGCCCGGCATTTTTTAAAACCAATCTGGTAGCATCAATGCCGCAGGTCGATAGTGCGGTTAAATCACAGGTTAACAAATGGATGGAATCTTCCAAAATTAATGCGAATGATGTGGCAAGGGATTTATTGGTTGGTATTGAGAAAAATCAGCTGATGGTGATCAGCCATGACTATGCGAGAAAATACTATCTCTTTAAGCGTTTTTTTCCAAAAACCTATATGAAGCAGTTGATAAAACGTGTGCCGCAAATGTTATCGCGAAAACAAAAACGCACCGAAAATACATAGCCAGTTATTGATCAAGAAAAAAGTTGATCAAGACGAAAGCTGGTTAAGATATAAGCTAATCAAGTCATAGAGAGCAAAAGGGCAACGATATGAGCGAGCAAACTAAACAAATAATGATTTATGGCGCAAATGGATATACCGGTGAACTGATTGCACAACATGCAATTGATATGGGGTTGAAACCAGTGCTTGCAGGCAGAAATGAAGCTGCGATAAAAAAATTGGCAGAAAAACTGGATCTGCCAGCACGTATTTTCTCTCTTGACTTTAATGAAACGATCCGACAAGAACTTATGGATATTTATTTAGTTATCCACTGTGCTGGTCCCTTTTCAGCAACCGCCAAACCGATGATGCAAGCCTGTTTAACCACCAAAACCCATTACACCGATATAACTGGTGAAATCGAAGTGTTTGAATTAGCCCAAAGCCTGGATCACAAAGCAAAAAAGGCTGGAATAGTGCTTTGCCCCGGCGTTGGATTTGATGTGATCCCAACGGATTGTCTTGCTAGTCAATTAAAACAAAAAATGCCTGATGCTACACATCTGGCGTTGGGTTTCGATTCGGGCAGTAGTATGAGTCCCGGAACAGCAAAAACCTCAATTGAAGGGTTAGCCAGTGGCGGAAAAGTTAGAAAACATGGAAAAATAATTCAGGTACCTCTAGCTTATAAAACGCGCCGGATCGATTTTGGAAACGGAGAAAAAAATGCTGTGACCATTCCCTGGGGAGATGTTTCCACAGCTTTTCATAGTACCGGTATTTCGAATGTTGAGGTTTATATTCCTATATCGCCAAAAGGTGCTAAGGGCATGCGACGAATGAACTGGATCCGTTGGTTGTTAGGTCTGAATTTTGTGCAAAATAAAATGAAAGCCAAAATGGAACGTTCAGCAAAAGGGCCGGATGAAAAACAACGTGAAAAATTAAGAACCTATCTTTGGGGTGAAGTTAAAAATTCGGCGGGTAAAACTATCACTGGCCGTTTAGAAACCTCAAATGGGTATGAATTAACCTATCATGGCGCTGTAGCGGTGGCTATTTATCTTATAGAAAATATTGTAGCTGGTGGTGCTTATACCCCTACCTGTTTAATTGACAATCAGTTGGTTCATAAACTTCCTTCAACCTCTGAAACAGTTTTTAGTGAAAATTAATTTTCAGGTTAAAAACTGTTGATAAGCTGGATTATGACTTTCATCAATATAATGGTAACCCAGTTGTTTCAGATGACTTTTAAATTTCAATTGCTCAGAATCGGGAACTTCAAAACCTGCCAAAACCTGACCATAGGCTGCGCCATGATTGCGATAATGGAACAGTGTGATATTCCAGAGCTCACCCAAGGTGTCGAGAAATTTCATTAATGCACCGGGAGTTTCTGGAAACTGGAAACTGATTATTTGCTCTGTAAGTTGATGACTGGAGCTTCCGCCGACCATATAACGGATATGTATTTTCGCCAGTTCGTTATCAGTAAAGTCGGTGACGGTTAATTCCTGATGTCGCAGCTTTTGGATAAGTTGCTGCTTATCATCTTCCTGATCTGATAAGCGTAGGCCAACAAAAATATTGGCTGTTAATGGATCTGTAAACCGATAATTGAATTCAGTTATCATGCGTCCCTTTAACATTCTACAGAACTGGCGAAAACTACCTTTTTTTTCAGCAATGGTTACAGCTAGCACAGCTTCATTTCCTTCGCCTAATTCACAGGTTTCTGAAACGTAACGTAGGCTGTGAAAGTTGATATTGGCACCGCTTAATATTGCCGCTAAATCGAGTCCGACTAATTTATTTTGTTGCTGATATTTTTTCAGACCGGCGATCGCTAAAGCACCTGCTGGTTCAGCAATTGCACGACTATCATTAAAAATATCCTGGATCGCTGCGCAAATTTCATCATTGGAAACATGGATGACTTCATCAACGCAAGTTTGCGCAATTCGAAATGTGTGAGTACCTATTTTTTTAACAGCTACGCCATCTGCAAATAGACCGACTTGTTTCAGTTCAACGGGTTTTCCAGTCTCTAATGCCGCTTGAAAGCAGGCGGAATCTTCTGCTTCAACACCGATTATTTTTACATCAGGCTGTATCATTTTTATATAAGCAGCAACACCTGCGATTAATCCACCACCTCCCACAGGTACAAACACCATGTCGAGCTTATTATGTTGTTGTAATAATTCCATAGCAATGGTGCCTTGCCCGGCAATAACCTGTAGATCATCATAAGGTGGAATTGAAATTGTATTTTGTTGCTCGGCTAATTGTTCGGCATGTTGTTTGGCTTCATCAAAACTATCTCCAACCAATTTAACTTTTGCATTGTAATACTTTACGGCATCGACTTTAATTTTTGGTGTAGTGAGAGGCATTATAATGGTGGCATCAATACCAAGTTTTTTTGCTGCAAGAGCTACTCCCTGGGCGTGATTACCTGCGGAGGCTGCGATCACACCTGCAGCTTTTTGTCGTTGGCTAAGATTTAATAATTTATTGTAGGCTCCACGTAATTTAAAAGAATGTACCGGCTGTAAATCTTCTCGTTTTAACCAAATTCTACAACCGGTTCGTTCTGATAATTTTTGCATGGATTTTAGCGGCGTTTTTTTCACTACATTATAGATTGGTGCTTGTTGTATATTTAATACAAGCTGTTTAAGTTCAGGAGTTGCTGATGGTAACGGCATAACTTTATTTAAAGACATATTTTTCATGAGGTTAAAGTTCTAATGAACGCACTGCACCTTGATCGGCACTGGTGGCAAATAAAGCGTAAGCCTGTAATGCTTTGCTAACATGACGCATTCGTTCGGGCTTCCAGGCTTTTTTACCCATTTCACTCATGAATTGGTGACGTTGTTGTAGTTCGCGATCAGTTATTACAAGGTGAATTTTCCGTTCAGAGATATCGATTTCGATATAATCGTTTTCCTGCACAAGTGCTATAACCCCTTCGCTGGCAGCTTCTGGGGAGACGTGCCCTATGGAAAGGCCAGATGTGCCGCCTGAAAAACGTCCATCTGTTATGAGAGCACAACTATCTGCTAATCCCATGGATTTGAGATGGCTGGTTGGGTACAACATTTCTTGCATACCGGGTCCACCTTTAGGTCCTTCGTAGCGGATCACGAGTACGTTTCCAGGTTGAATTTTTCCTGATAATATTGCTGAGTTGGCTGAATCTTGACAATCAAACACTCTGGCTTGACCTGTAAATGTTTTAAGATTTTCTGGCACACCTGCAGATTTAACAATACAACCATTCGGCGCCAGGTTACCGAACAACACGGCTAAACCACCATCTTTGCTATAGGCGTTTTCTACACTGCGAATGCAGCCTTGTTTTCGATCTTCATCAAGATCCGGATAACGATTTGTATTTTGAAAAGCTTCAGCATTTTTTCGCCCACTGGGAGCTGCACGATAAAAAATTTTCACCTCTGAATTATCTGTTTGCTGAATGTCCCATTTATGTAGTTGTTGTTGCATGGACTCTTTGAATAGAGTCTTGCTTTGAAGCAGTAAACCGGCTTTTTGTAGCTCGCCAAGAATAGCCTGTACGCCTCCAGCTCGGTGAACATCTTCCATATGATAGAGATTGGTAGAAGGAGCAATTTTGCACAGATAAGGAATTTTCCGACTAAGTTCATCGATATGTTTCATAGAAAAATCTATCCCAGCTTCATGTGCTGCTGCGAGTAGATGTAGTACGGTATTAGTCGATCCACCCATGGCAATGTCGAGTGTCATGGCATTATGAAATGCTTCCGGGCTGGCAATGCTCCGTGGCAATGCCGTAGGATCTTCTTCAATATAGAAACGTCGACAGAGTTGCATGATTTGTTCGCCAGCCTGAACAAATAATTGTTTGCGATCAGCATGGGTGGCTAACAATGTGCCGTTACCGGGTAAGGCCAGCCCCAGAGCTTCCAATAAACAGTTCATAGAGTTAGCGGTAAACATGCCAGCACAGGAACCACAAGTTGGACAAGCCGAGTTTTCAAACTCCTGTTTATCTTCAGAGCTCATGTCAGGATCAACACCAGCTACCATTGCATCTACTAAATCGATTTTAATTTGTTGTCCTTTGACAATTTTTATGCCCGCTTCCATTGGGCCACCGCAGACAAAAATAGCTGGTATGTTTAAGCGCAACACGGCCATTAACATTCCTGGGGTTATTTTGTCACAGTTCGAAATGCAAACCATAGCATCGGCACAATGTGCATTAACCACATACTCAATGGAATCTGCGATCAATTCCCGAGAAGGCAGGCTGTAAAGCATACCGCTATGTCCCATAGCAATTCCGTCATCGATAGCAATGGTGTTAAATTCACGTGCAATTCCACCAGATTGCTCAATAGACTCCCTTACCCAGTGCCCAGCTTGTTGTAGGTGCATATGTCCGGGAACAAATTGTGAAAAGGAGTTACAGACAGCGACTATTGGTTTACCAAAATCTTCGCTACGCATGCCGGTAGCACGTAAAAGTGCTCTGGCACCTGCCTGTTTATCGCCTTCTGTTACTGTAGCCGAGCGGAGTTTTTTCATAATTGTTTTACCATATTTTTTTACAATAGTTTCTATACGAGAACAATTTGCTCTGAAAATTTAAGCGGATAATGCTAAAGATTTTTCTTTAACAGGGGTTAACCAGCCCCAATGATCTTCGGTATAGCCGTTAAATAAACCAAAAAAGTCCTGTTGTAGTTGTTCGGTGATTGAGCCTCTTTTTCCATTGCCCACATCAATACGATCAACACTACGAACTGGCACTATTTCGGCAGCAGTTCCAGTCATAAATACTTCATCAGCAAGATAAAGAGCTTCTCTGGCTACAGGGGCTTCGCTGACTTCTATGCCTCGCGCAGCGAGTAATTTTGTTGCTGCATCCCGGGTAAGACCCGGTAAAATACTGGCAGCTGTTTGTGGTGTAATAACTTTTCCATCTTTGACTACAAATATATTTTCACCGGCCCCTTCAGAAACATAACCGTTGACATCAAGTCCAATGCCTTCGTGATAACCATGGCGTTTTGCCTCTAAAGAAATAAGTTGAGAACAAAGATAATTGCCTCCTGCTTTTGCACCCGTTGGCATGGTGTTGGGTGCCAATCGATTCCAGGAACTTATGCAGGCATCAATGCCCTGCGTTAATCCTTCTTCTCCGAGATAGGCACCCCATTCAAAAGCTGCGATGGCAACATTAACAGGGGTGTCTTGTGGG
>JBFFIY010000190.1:0-8946 GCA_041556195.1 Enterobacterales bacterium | reverse complement strand
TTAACTTATCCAATACACCACCACTGGATTCCCGGTTAATATCGGTTACTACATAACCAATTTCTTCATGGGTTTGTAAGTATTGGCCTGTGACGTTTATCGATTCTTCCGAAAAAATGTCATTGATTCGACTCAAAACACACAACATGAGACACCCATAAGTTGTTTCACTACTGACTATCAACTTATAGGTGTCCCATCATCACTTATCACTTATTCATGTTCTTGATAAACAGCGCCTGGGTAAAAGAATAGATAACATGGGTAACATAGAACATTCATAAATTGTTTCACTACTGCTGGTAACTTATGGGTGTCCCATCCTTGTTTTGCTAGGATATCATGTTATTTTCTTTAAATGCGTGATCCCGCCCTAGCAGTTTGTTTAAAGGCAGTTTGTTTAAATTGCCTGTTCCTCAATTTTCCCGTATTCTCTCACTTATCTATGTGGGAGGTATCTAATGACCGACGAAATCCTGACCCTGAAAGAGGTCGCGGAATATCTCAAGCTTGCCGAGAAAACGGCTTATCGTTTGGCAGCCGAGGGCAAGCTGCCAGGCTTTAAAGTGGGTGGTAGTTGGCGATTCAAGCAGCAAGATGTGGCAGCTTGGATCGAAGAACAAAAGAACTCGCAAAAATAATAAGAGAAAAGAAAGAGCCTCAATTTTTTTGTAAAGATAGCGCATATAAAGGAAAAACAGCATGACAAGCACCCAACAACGTGCCGCCCTTCAACGCCAAATCTGGGCTATTGCCAACGATGTGCGCGGCTCAGTAGACGGCTGGGACTTTAAACAATATGTCCTTGGTACTCTGTTTTACCGCTTCATCAGCGAAAACTTTGCTCTCTATATTGAGGCCGATGACGAGAGTATTAATTACGCGAAGCTCAGCGATGATGTAGTCACTCCAGACATCAAAGACGACGCCATTAAAACCAAAGGTTACTTCATCTATCCCAGCCAACTGTTTGCCAATGTTGTTCAAAACGCCAACAGCAACGAAAGCCTGAATACCGACTTGGCCGCCATCTTTTCCGCTATCGAAGCCTCGGCCAGTGGCTACCCCTCTGAGCCGGACATCAAAGGGCTGTTTGCCGATTTCGATACCACCAGTAACCGCCTCGGTAATACCGTTAAAGACAAAAACTTGCGTTTAGCGGCGGTTTTGAAAGGCGTGGCAGGCTTGGATTTTGGTCATGAATTTTATGAAAAGAGTGATGCCGCCCAGATTGACCTGTTCGGTGATGCTTACGAATTCCTCATCTCTAACTATGCCGCCAATGCCGGTAAATCCGGTGGTGAATTTTTTACCCCGCAGCACGTTTCTAAGTTGATAGCTCAACTGGCAATGCACAAGCAAACCAGTGTGAATAAAATTTATGATCCGGCTGCCGGTTCCGGCTCGCTGCTGCTGCAAGCCAAAAAACACTTTGATAATCACATCATTGAAGACGGCTTTTGGGGGCAGGAGATCAACCACACCACCTACAACCTTGCTCGTATGAATATGTTTTTGCACAACATCAATTACGACAAGTTCAATATGCAGCTGGGCAACACCCTAACAGACCCGCACTTTCTGGATGATAAGCCCTTTGATGCCATTGTCTCCAATCCGCCGTATTCGGTGAAGTGGATAGGGAGTGACGACCCAACCCTGATTAATGATGATCGCTTTGCTCCAGCAGGTGTATTAGCGCCCAAATCCAAAGCCGACTTTGCTTTTGTATTACATGCACTCAGTTATTTATCCAGCAAAGGCCGCGCTGCAATTGTGTGTTTCCCCGGTATTTTTTACCGTGGTGGAGCCGAGCAAAAAATCCGTAAATATTTAGTGGATAACAACTATGTGGAAACGGTCATTTCACTCGCGCCCAACCTGTTTTTTGGCACCACCATTGCTGTGACCATTCTGGTGTTGTCCAAACACAAAACTGATACCACAACCCAGTTTATTGATGCCAGTGGTTTGTTTAAAAAAGACACCAATACCAACACCCTGACTGAAGACCACATCGAACAGATCATGCAGGTGTTCGATAGCAAGGAGAATGTTGATCATCTCGCCCTTTCCGTACCCTTTGAACAGGTCGCTGCTAATGATTACAACCTGTCGGTCAGCAGTTATGTCGAAGCCAAAGATACCCGCGAAGTGGTGGATATTACCCAACTCAATGCCGAACTGAAAACCACTGTCACTAAAATCGACCAACTGCGTACCGATATTGATGTGATTGTGGCGGAGATTGAGGGCGCGGAGATAGAGGGGTTATAGTCATGAGTAAAAGGAAAAATCAGTGGCCATCTATTCGCTCGTCCGCAGCGGAATATTTAACCTTTGTTGCGGCCAGTGGCGAAGGCGGTGTCGAGGCGGTCTACGCGGATGAAGATGTCTGGCTCAGCCAGAAAATGATGGGCGTGCTCTACGATGTCCAAACCCATACCATCAACTACCACCTAAAAAAAATATTTTCCGACTGTGAACTGGAGGAAAAGGCAGTTATTCGAGATTTTCGAATAACTGCCACTGACGGCAAAAACTACGGCACCAAACACTACAACCTCTCGGCCATCATCGCAGTCGGCTACAAAGTAAACTCTGAGCGCGCGGTTCAATTTCGCAAATGGGCCACTGGGATCATTAAGGAATACACCATCAAAGCCTACGTCATGGACGACGAGCGCCTTAAAAACGATGGCACCATCCTAGGCAAAAAATATTTTGAAGAACAACTGGAGCGTATTCGTGAAATACGACTCAGCGAGCGCAAGTTTTATCAAAAGATAACCGACATCTACGCCAGCGCCATTGACTATGATCTGACCGCGCAGGTCACCAAGCGTTTTTTTGCGACCGTTCAGAATAAGCTGCACTGGGCCATTCACGGGCATACGGCCGCAGAAGTCATTTACTCCCGCGCCGACGCAGAACAAAATCATATGGGCTTAACATCATGGAAAGATGCACCAGCCGGAAAAATTCAAAAATTTGATGTCAGCATCGCCAAAAACTATTTGACGGATAGTGAGCTCGCCCAACTGCAACGACTCGTCAATGCCTACCTCGATATCGCCGAAGATATGGCTCAAAGACAGATGCCGATGACCATGGCCGACTGGGAGGAGCGGCTGAACCGTTTTATTGCCGCCACCGATCGCGACATTTTACAAGACGCAGGTAAAATAAGCGCAGAAATCGCCAAAGCCCACGCGATCAGTGAATTTGGAAAATACCGTATTATGCAAGATCGCCTTTACCAATCAGACTTTGACAGGCAAATACATTCACCGGAAGACCTCGAACAAAAACCCACCGGGAATGGAAGTGATAATGAGTAAACTAAACTTTATGGAAAAGCTGTTGGATGGGGTTGATGTTGAGTGGGTGGAATTAGATTCAGTTTTCGATATTTTTGCAGGTGGTGATGTTCCTAAAAAGTCTTTATCTAAAGTAGAAACCAAGGAATTTAATATTCCGATCCTATCCAATGGAATTGGAGATAAAGCCCTGTATGGATGGACAAATAAAGCAAAAATTGAACAGCCAAGCCTCACAATTTCAGCTAGAGGTACAATTGGCTGGACGAACTTTGTTGATAAACCGTTTTTTCCGATAGTTCGATTGCTAGTCTTAACACCAAGGGCCGGATTAAATCTAAAGTACGCTTATTACTTTATGAAAACCATTGAAAATGGTTACAGGGTTCCGCCTGCTGGTATCCCTCAGCTAACCAAGCCGATGGTGAAGGGTGTAATATTCCCCATTCCCTGCCCAGAAAACCCAAAAAAATCCCTAGAAATCCAAGCCGAAATCGTCCGCATTCTGGACACCTTCACCGAGCTGACCACCGAGCTGACCACCGAGCTTAATGCCCGCAAAAAACAATACAACTACTATCGCGACCAGTTGTTGAGTTTTGAAGAAGGGGAAGTGGAGTGGAATACTTTGGGATGGATTGGCAATGTTCGTATGTGCAAGCGAATTCTAAAACAACAAACATCAGATTCAGGCGAAATTCCATTTTTTAAAATAGGCACATTTGGTAAAGAGCCAAATGCATATATTTCACGGGATATATTTGAAGAATATAGGGAAAAATATAACTATCCTAGGGTGGGTGAAGTCCTTATATCAGCAAGCGGAACAATAGGTCGAGCTGTAACTTTTGACGGTGTAGATGCTTATTTTCAAGACAGTAACATCGTTTGGCTTGAAAATGATGAAAGTAAAGTATTGAACAAGTATCTATATTACTTCTATCAAATAGCAAACTGGAGTGTTTCAGACGGTGGCGTAATCAAACGGTTGTATAACGACAACATCAAAAAGACACTTATTCCAATACCATTTCCTAGTGACACTGAGAAGTCTTTGGCTGAGCAGACTAGGGTTGTCACCATCCTCGATAAATTCGACGCTCTAACCAGTTCAATCAGCGAAGGCTTACCCCGTGAAATTGCTTTGCGCCAACAACAATATGAGTATTACCGCGACTTGCTTTTGAGCTTCCCGAAGCCGGATTCAGAGGTAGCTGCCTGATATGAGAAGGGAGACAGTAAAACCCACACATAAGGGAGGCGCTCTATGACCAAGCATCTAAGCCTGCAAGATGAAACCACGGAATTCCTGCTTTACACCGCACCCACTGGCGCGATAAAAGTGGAGGTTTTACTGAATGGAGAAACCTTATGGCTCACCCAGAAACGCATGGCCGAGCTGTTTGGCGTTGGTGTACCAGCCATTTCAAAGCATCTTAAAAATATATTTGAAAGCAATGAGTTACAGCAGGATGCAGTTGTTTCCATTTTGGAAACAACTGCTGATGATGGTGCCAAGGAGAACGCTAATGAATGAGCCCACTAAAATTGTTCTATTTAACGATAAGACAATCCGTAGCCACTGGGATCTCGAGCAGGAGGAGTGGTACTTCTCGGTTGTGGATGTGGTGGCCGCCCTGACGGACAGTGTCAACCCTACAGACTATTTAAAGAAGTTACGCAAGCGGGATGAGCAGCTCGGCGAGTACATAGGGACAAATTGTCCCCAGGTAGCCATGCAGACAGATACTGGCAAACTGAGGAAAACATGACCAATAAAGAATTGGTGATGAACATGCTGGCAGAGTTATCCACCAAAGAAATTTCAGAAGTTGTTAATCCGCAGTCGATTGACGAGCATGAGGATGTGGCAAAACGCGGCGGCGGTGTTGCCAAAGAAGCCAGCCTGAAATTGGAAGCCGAAACCGGCAAGAAGGTTGTCAGCAGTCAAAATGCCAAACAATTATTGCCACCAGCTAAGGGCAAGAAAAATGATTGATTACACTAAAACCATTGCCGAATCGAACAACTTTATCGTTCTGGATAAATACAACAAAGACTGGAAAGTGGCCGAGAGTTACCAGAGTGAAGATGCCTTGGAGCGCGAGTTTATTCAGGATTTGCAAAATCAGGGCTATGAGTACCTGCCTGGCCTGAATAATCCAGAGGCCATGCTGGCCAATGTGCGTGTGCAATTGCAGTCCCTCAATAACGTGGAGTTTCTTGAAGGTGAATGGCGACGTTTTGTGGAAACGTATCTCGATAAACCCAGCGACACCATCCTGGATAAAACCCGCAAGATCCACGACGACTATATTCATGACTTTGTCTTTGATGATGGCCGCATTAAAAACATTTATCTACTCGATAAAAACAACATCACCCGCAACAAAGTGCAGGTGATCAAGCAGTTTGAACAAACCGGCAGCCATGCCAACCGTTATGATGTGACCATTCTGGTGAACGGCTTACCGCTGGTACAAATCGAGCTAAAAAAACGTGGCGTCGCCCTTCGTGAAGCTTTTAATCAGGTGCACCGCTACAGTAAAGAGAGCTTTAACAGCGAGGATTCGCTGTATAAGTACTTGCAGTTGTTTGTCATCTCTAACGGCACCGATAGCCGCTATTTTGCTAATACCACCCAGCGCAACAAAAACAGCTTCGACTTCAGTATGAACTGGGCGAAGGCCGATAACAGCCTGATAAAAGACCTCAAAGACTTTACAGCGACTTTCTTTCAGAAGCACACCCTGCTCAATGTGTTGCTACATTATTCGGTGTTTGATGTGAGTGACACATTACTTGTTATGCGCCCCTATCAGATTGCTGCCACCGAGCGCATTTTATGGAAGGTGAAAAGCTCTTATGAGGCGAAAAACTGGAGCAAGCCGGAAAGCGGCGGTTTTATCTGGCATACCACCGGCTCGGGTAAAACCTTAACCAGCTTTAAAGCCGCGCGTTTGGCTACAGAACTGGAGTTTGTCGACAAGGTGTTTTTTGTGGTGGACCGAAAAGATCTTGACTACCAGACTATGAAAGAATACCAGCGCTTTTCACCCGACAGTGTGAACGGCTCAGACAGTACCGCAGGTTTAAAGCGTAATTTGGATAAAGATGATGACAAGATCGTCGTTACCACCATCCAGAAGCTCAACAACTTGATGAAAAACGAAGGCGATCTGCCCATCTACAACAAGCAGGTGGTGTTTATTTTTGATGAATGTCATCGCAGCCAGTTTGGTGAAGCTCAGAAAAATCTGAACAAGAAATTCAAACGCTTCTATCAGTTTGGCTTTACCGGCACACCCATCTTCCCGCTAAACGCTTTAGGTGCGGAAACCACCGCCAGTGTATTTGGCCGGGAGTTGCATTCTTATGTGATTACCGACGCAATACGCGATGAGAAAGTGCTCAAGTTCAAGGTGGACTACAACGATGTACGCCACAAATTTAAGGCTATTGAAACTGAACAGGATGAAAAAAAGCTTTCTGCCGCTGAAAACAAAGAGGCGCTGCTGCACCCCGAGCGTATTCGTGAAATTTCACAGTACATTCTGAACAACTACCGCCAGAAGACCCATCGATTGCAGGGCTCTAGTAACGGGCAGGCCAAGGGCTTTAATGCCATGTTCGCCGTGAGCAGTGTGGATGCCGCTAAGCTCTATTATGAATCGTTGAATAGTTTGCAGGCTGATCCTTCAAATAAGAACAGCGACAAACCGCTGAAAATAGCTACCATATTTTCCTTTGCTGCTAATGAAGAGCAGGATGCAGTGGGTGACATTCTAGATGAAAGCTTTGATGTCTCGGCTATGAATAGCAGCGCCAAAGAGTTTTTAAACGCAGCGATAGGCGATTACAACGCCTTCTTTAAAACTAATTTCAGTGTCGATAGCAACGGCTTCCAGAATTACTACCGTGATTTGGCCAAGCGGGTGAAAACAAAGGAAATCGATTTGCTTATAGTCGTGGGAATGTTCCTGACCGGTTTTGATGCCCCTACGCTTAATACTCTGTTTGTGGATAAAAACCTCCGCTACCACGGTTTGATGCAAGCCTTTTCGCGCACTAACCGCATTTATGACGCCACCAAAACCTTCGGTAATATTGTCACATTCCGGGATCTGGAAATGGCAACCGTGGATGCTATCACCCTGTTTGGCGATAAAAATACCAAAAACGTGGTGCTAGAAAAGAGCTACAAGGAGTACATGGAAGGCTTTACCGATGTGGTGAGCGGTGAAGCCAGACGCGGTTTTATGGATGTGGTGAGCGAGCTGGAGCAACGCTTTCCTGATCCTGCCGCCATTGAGAAAGAATCTGACAAAAAAGGCTTTGCCAAACTCTTTGGTGAATACCTACGCGTAGAGAACGTGCTGCAAAACTATGATGAATTTGCCAGCCTGAAAGCCATGCAAAGTCTTGACATGAATGACCCCGAAGCGGTTGAAGCGTTTAAAGCAGAACATTATTTGGATGATGAAAAACTGGCTGAGTTACAGACCATACGCCTGCCAGCTGAACGCAAAATTCAGGATTACCGTTCTAGTTACAATGACATCCGTGATTGGCAGCGCCGACAAAAATCAGCAGAAGAGAAAGAAAAATCCACCATCGACTGGGATGACGTGGTGTTCGAGATAGACTTGTTGAAATCGCAGGAGATCAACCTCGATTACATTCTGGAGTTGATTTTCGAGCATAACAAGAAAACCAAAAGCAAAGCCGACTTGGTTGACGAAGTGCGCCGGGTGATCCGCGCCAGCCTCGGCAACCGCGCTAAAGAAAGTCTAGTCGTAGATTTTATTAATCAAACCGACTTGGATCAGATTGGCGAAAAGTCTAGCGTGATCGAAGCATTCTTTTCCTTTGCCCAAGTTGAGCAGCAACGAGAAGCCGAGGAGCTGATCAACGCAGAAAGCTTGAATGCTGAAGAAGCCCGACGCTATATTACCAACTCCCTCAAGAGGGAGTACGCCAGCGACGCAGGAACAGAGCTCAATACCATTCTGCCCAAGATGAGCCCGTTAAATCCACAATATCTCACCAAGAAACAGAGTGTGTTTCAAAAGATCGCCGCGTTTGTGGAGAAGTTTAAAGGAGTGGGTGGACAGATATAATTACTAATATAGGTTATCTTAAAATGACGTAACTACTCAGCGAGTTGTTACATGTACCCGTAACTGTTCAGGTTGCCTCTAAAATGAGTCAGATCGAGGCAAAAAATGTGAGTATACTCGATTATTTGACCATTTTTATGATGTGCATCCATGCACATCCCTCTACGAGCCAGCTGAAGCTGTTCAAAAACGTTCCAGACGTTTTTGTGAACGATGAAAAATCTTTCTGGAAAAGATTTTCGCGCTAGCCCCGAAGGGGTGAAGCATAGGGATATGCTTCACAAATGGCTCATTTTAGGGGTAAGCTGAATAGTTACGAAAAATTCAATACAAAATCCGAGCCCTTAAAGTGCCGGGGATCTGCCTTAACTTATCCAATACACCACCACTGGATTCCCGGTTAATATCGGTTACTACATAACCAATTTCTTCATGGGTTTGTAAGTATTGGCCTGTGACGTTTATCGATTCTTCCGAAAAAATGTCATTGATTCGACTCAAAACAC
>JBFFIY010000189.1:0-9057 GCA_041556195.1 Enterobacterales bacterium | reverse complement strand
TCACGCATCCTTTAAAAAAACGTCCAGGTCGCCAGGATTACCAAAGAGGCACTCTGACTCAAAATGAACAACAACTTGAAGTCTCAGGTTTTCGCTCACAGGGATCAGGCATTCTTAGCTCAATGAGCCAAAGCAATTGTTATATTATATTACCTCAGGAAAGTGGCTCTGTTGAAAGTGGAGAGCAAGTGAGGGTTGTTCCTTTTGATCGGTGGTTGAGTTGATTTAATATGATATTAGCGGGGTGAATGGAGATTTTACATCTTCACCCTTTACCTGAACAAGAAAAGCAACGAAGTTCGAAAAATTTACTCAAACAACTGCTAGATGGCAGTATCGATGATCGGTTGTTATATTGATTTAGCCTCAGTGTCTGCTAAAATCTTAATATAAGGTGAGTGTCTGCTAAAAACTTCAATATTCTTTATTGAAGAAAGTTTCCCGGACCTCTCTTTTCAAGGAACTGAGATTGGGAAGACCAGATATGGGTATATATCTTAATTTAGTCGGGAGAGAGGCCATTAAAAAACTTTATCCCGACGATAGTTGTGTTCTTCAGTCAGTAGCGATTGAGCGTGCAATATCAGCTATCACTATTCTGTTGGACATTGTTTATTCAGATGGAATTGCTATTGGAAAAAAATACCTAAAGGATCCTGGAGTTACCATCAGTGGTGGCCGCTATCATACCATTCTCAAAGGCTATTATGGGAATGGAAACCTGCCTGTAAACTGGCCTCCTGATATGGACCATTTTTATCAACTTTATAACTCACCACTCTATAGTTTTCAATTGGAAAGATGATGACTGTGCCGCAACCAGGATATCACAGCATAAAAAGCAGAATCATTATTTTTCTGGTTGTTATTGTAACCACTGTTCTTACTATTTTTCAGAGCTATGAATACGCTGAACTAAGAAAAAATGCGATAAAGGAAATAACCTACAGTACGGATCGAACCATCATTCGTCTAACTAAAAATCTACAACTGCCACTTTGGGAGCTGGACGAAAAGTGGGTTAACAATATTATCGAAACCGAAATGTTAAATGAAGCGATCTTCGCTATTAAGGTTGAAGCAGAAGGCATTAGACATGGCATACAGCGAGATAACAACTGGGAACTTGTACATTCCGAAGGTGATATAAGCGGTGATTTTATTTCACGAACTCGCAATGTTGAACGCAATACTCAGAAGATTGGCAGGGTCTCAATCTATTTCAGTAAACAATTCCTTAAGCGTCAATTAAAAATTGAAGCCTTCAAAATGCTCTTAATCACATTAGCTATTATTTCGATAATTGTTCTTGCACTGATATATATGTTGCAAGGTGCCATTCTTAATCCATTACAGAAGATATTTCTGAATGTAAAGTCTATATCTCATGGTGATTACACACATAATTTAGAAATTACCCAAAAGGATGAGTTGGGAAAACTGGGGAATGGTGTCAACCTGATGAAACAAAACCTTGTCGCACGTGAAAAAGAAAGGGATATAGCATTGCTTGGACTGAAGCAGAAAAGCGATGATTTGAGCCGCATGAACTCTGAACTGGAACTGCGGGTAAAACAACGCACTAAAGCTGTTACCAGAGAGAGGATCTTCCTTGAGACGGTTCTTGAAAATATCGAAGATGGAGTGATTGTTTGTGATGAGAATGGTGAATTAGTGCTTTTTAATCAGGTTGCTGAAGATCTTCATGGAAATATTATAGAAAAGACTGCGGCTAAACAATTGGCAAAAAGCTACAAGTTCTATCTTGAGGATGGAGAAAGCCTCACATCAACCAATCAGAATCCCTTGATCGATACACTAGAAGGAAACGAGGTCAAAGATCTGGAGATGGTTATCGCTTCCAGTAAAGGCACACAACGTACGGTACTCTTTAACGGAAGGCGGATGCTGGATGAGGATGACTCGATTCTCGGAGCAGTAGTAACCATGCGCGATATTACCGAGAGAAAAAAAATCGAATTGGAACTGTATAACGCCAAAGAAAATGCCGAACGGACCAATGTAGCCAAAAGTGTATTTCTGGCCAATATGAGCCATGAACTTAGAACACCTCTAAATGCAGTGTTAGGTTTCTCACAATTAATGCGTGATGATCCATCAATCAGTACCAGGCAGCGTGAAAACCTCTCAATTATCAATAGTAGCGGTGAGCATTTGTTAACTCTGATCAATGCTGTGCTCGACATGTCAAAGATTGAGGCAGGAAGAATAGAACTCGAATTAAAAGCTATCGATCTTGGTGACTTGATCCACGATATCATTGATATGATGAGCAATCGCGCCAACAAAAAAAACTTACAATTACTATTCGATCAATCATCACAGTTTCCTCGATTTATAATGGGAGATGCTGCAAAAATTCGTCAAGTTCTTATCAACCTTATCAATAACGCAATTAAATCTACCAGTGAAGGTGGTATCACCTTACGGCTGGGAATCAAACCAACTGAGTCAACCGAAACCCGTGACAGAATTATGCTGGTTTTTGAAGTTGAGGATACAGGTATTGGTATATCGGAAGAAGATCAAAAAAAAATCTTCAAGCCATTCGTGCAACTTGGAAAGAAAGAGAGCCGAGCCGGAACTGGGCTCGGATTGTCCATTACCCAGAAATATGTTGAATTAATGGGAGGGAAGCTTACGCTCACCAGTGAAGTGGGTAAAGGTTCTATCTTTCGTATAACAGTTGAGGTTGGAAAGGCTGATGAGAGTCATGTACAAAAAGAGATAACTAAGCAGTTAGCCCCCAAAAAGCGAATACTTGGTCTTGCTCCAGAGCAACCTGACTACCGCATTTTGATTGTTGAAGATCAGTGGGAAAATCAACTCCTGATCAAGCGTCTGCTCGAATCTGTCGGTTTTAACATCCGAGTGACTGAAAATGGTGAGGAGGCTGTTGCTGCATTCAACGAATGGCACCCGGACTTGATATGGATGGATCGTCGTATGCCAATAATGGATGGCCTTGAAGCAACGAGGCACATTCGATTGCTGCCAGGTGGTGACAAAGTGGTAATCATTGCCCTTACAGCCAGCGTTTTTGGCGAACAAATGGAAGAAGTGATTGAGGCTGGTGCAAATGATTTTGTCCGAAAGCCCTACAAACCAGAAGAAATTTTTGATTGTATGGAAAAATATCTTGGCGTTCGCTATCTATATGAAGAGCTTCAGACCGCTCCAAAAGAAAGCATAGCGACAGAATTGGCTCCTGAAGCACTTAATAAAATACCGGATGAATTGATTGAAGAACTTCGCCTGGCGGCAATTCAACTAGATATAGAGTTAAGCCTGAGCATAATTGACAAGTTTAAAGCTGAGGATGCTCAGGTTGCAGCAGTGTTTCGAGAATTGATCGACAAGCTTGATTTTACAACGCTACAGAAGTTGCTGAAACGGTAGTGCTGTGTAAGGGATGGATAAGCTGACTGGATTTACAAGGTTCAAAGAGAAACGTTTTGAACAAGTCAGCAAAAACGGTTGTTCGCAGGCTGCTTAATCATGGCAGTTGCCAGATATGTTCAACCTTGAACCATTCAGCCGCTGACAGGTGGAAAATGGAGTGCGACTATTGTCAGGCTAGAGTTGTCAGGCCAGAGTTGTCAGGCTAGAGTTGTCAGGCCAGAGTTGTCAGGCCAGAGTTGTCAGGCCAGAGTTGTCAGGCCTGAGCTCAGGCTGATTAATATTTTTAGAGGAGTACGAATGATGTTTGTCTGGTTAAGAGTCATTCTTATTATGTTATTCTCTGTAGTAGTGCTCTCATGTAGTCAGGATGAGCCATCAACACAACAGGGCGTTTCCAGAGAGATGGAGAGCATTAGGTTGGGTATTGCAATACAACCTGCCAGTGCGCTCATCATTATTGCTGATGAAAAAGACATGTTTGCAGAAAATGGACTTGATGCTGAAATTAAAGAGTACCCAAGTGGCAAGCGAGCACTCTCGGAAGGGTTATATAGTGGTCAGGCAGACTTTGTTAGTTCCGCCGATATGCCAGTTGCAATGGGTATACTACAACAACAAGATCTCCAGATTGTTGCGACAACCCTTTTGGCGAATAATGTTAATCGGATTATTGCGCGAAAGTCTTCAGGCATTAGTACCCCTGCTGATCTGCGTGGCAAACGCGTTGCAACTCAAAGATTATCAGCGGTTCACTATTTTCTTTACCTTTTTTTACTGGAACAGGGATTGATGGAGTTTGATGTTGAAATGGTTTTTATGAAGGAAGAGAAACTCTCGGGTGCCCTTGTAGCAGGTGAGATTGATGCTTTCTCTATGCGTGAACCTTATATCAGCATGGCCAAAGACAAGCTTGGCGATCAATCAGTAGTTTTTGAAACTCCAGAAATCTATAATCAGGTCGATCTTGTTCTTACCAATAGCCACATGGTCAAAAATAAAGCTCCAACAATTGAAAAATTAATTCTCTCGTTGCTTGCTGCAGAATCTTTCATTAAAAAACACCCTGAACAATCTATCGCTTTAATAGCTCAACGTTTGGGCGTAGCAGAGGCAGAGATAGCAGAGATCTGGCCAACAGTGCTGCTTCAGGTAAGCATGGATCAATCCTTATTGCTCCTCCTTGAAAATCAGGCACGATGGGCAATTGCCAGAGGAGTTACAGAAGAACAAGCTATCCCAAACTATCTTGAACATTTTTACCTGGATGCTTTGAAAACGATTAAACCTCAAGCAGTGACAGTCATTGAGTAATGATTTGAAACAAAATGTGAATATGAGCGAATATCTATATGAAGTTTAAAAATAGAATCAGAATTATCGTGTTGCTGCCAGTTATGTTTGGAATAACGATTATTGCCATTCAACAATGGACAAACGCCCGTGTCGACAAAACATTAGCCAATCAAAACCTTATTACAAGGACAACTCTTGAGGTTTCTGACTTGTATCACCTGAGTAGTGAACTGGCTCGTTATCCTGGTGAATTACGTCCTGAAAAACAGTGGCTATTAAAATATAAAATCATTCAGGACGCCTTAAGTAAACTCAGAAAAAGTGACAATTTGGCAAAACGTATAAGTCAATCAATGTTGTCTATCAAAAGACACTTTGACAGGCTTCAAAATCCACCGCAACAGCTGGATGCTTCGTCAAGTGCACTACGTCTTCGTAACGATGCCATCATGGCTCAGATGCAGCATTTATCACAGGATCTGATGTCTAATTCTTTGAAGTTACAGCATAAAAGTCGTGATTCCCTGTTCGAGGTGGTCATACTGGAAGGGCGGGTTATCTTAGTAATCACATTCCTTCTTGTATTGATGCTCTCTTTCTTTGTATTTTTAATGGGAAGACAGATTTTAGGCGCCATCAGGACTCTGAAAAGTGGGGCTGAGATCATTGGGGAGGGAGATCTCACCTATCGTATTAAGCTGGATACCAGAGATGAGCTTAGCGATCTTGGTAGTTCAATTAATAACATGACCCGTCGACTTCAACAAACACTTGCATCAAGAGACCATCTCAATAAAGAGGTAGAAGAACGTAAGAAGATAGAGAAGAAACTTACAGAGTTTAAAGATACTCTGGATAGAACTCTCGATTGTATTTTTATATTTGACCCTGAGACTTTACGTTTTTCCTATCTCAATCAGGGTGCTGTCTCTCAGGTTGGTTACAGCGCTAGTGAGCTAAAACAGATGACTCCGTTTGATATCAAACCAGAGTTTGATGAAGCAAGTTTCAGGGAAATGATGGATCAAGCTATCCATAATCAGTCAAAAAAACTGACCTTTAACACAGTACATAAACACAAGAACGGCAGCCTTATCCCCGTCGAGGAATCACTTCAATATATTGAGCTTGAAGAAGGTAATCGATTTGTTGCTGTTGTGCGTGATATTTCCGAACAATTACAAGTTTCAGAGGAGCTGCGTAAACTAAACGAAGAGTTGGAGCAACGGGTTGAAGAGCGAACAACCGAGTTAAAGAAAGCAACAAATGAAGCGGAGGAAGCCAATAGAGCCAAAGGGGTGTTTATTTCTAACATGAGTCATGAATTTCGTACACCACTTAATGCTGTAATTGGTTTTTCACAACAAATGATGGAAGATCAAAGTATTAAAGCTGAGCACCGAGAGTATCTCAACATTATCAAGAGTAGTGGGCTTCTACAGCTCTCGCTTATTAATGATGTGCTGTCCATGTCGAGTCTTGACGATGGGCAAAGTATCTTCATACCGAAGGCGCTTGATTTAAGCGAACTGCTAAAGGATGTGATTGATAAGGAACAGTTGTCTGCCAGAGATAAAAATATCAGTTTTAAGGTTGTATATGAATCAGATGTTCCACAGTTTATTTATAGCGATCATGAAAAGCTGCAACAGATCTTCATCCATGTTATCGATAATGCGATTAAATACACCGAATTGGGAGGAGTAACTGTATATATTGGAAGTCAGCCATCAGTTAAAGACAGTTATGTGGAGCTGGTTTGTGATGTAGTGGATACCGGGATCGGTATTCATGAAGAGTTTCAACAGCGTATCTTCCTGCCATTTGTTCAAGTTGGCGAGCAGGATAATAAAACGGGCACAGGGTTGGGACTAACTCTGGTGCAACGCTTTTTGCAGTTAATGGGAGGCGAAATTAGCGTTGATAGCGAGTTGGGTAAAGGTTCTAAATTCCATATTACTCTTCCCGTCAAACTGTCAACTGAGGCCGATTTTGAGCCAAAAGAGCAAAAAAAACACAATATTATTTCTATAGAGCCCGATGGAAATGAGTATCGAGTGCTGGTGGTGGATGATAATGAGGAAGGAAGAGTTCTGTTGAAGGCCATGCTTGAGGATATTGGTTTTTCAGTCCGTGTTGCATCAAGTGGTGAGCTGGCGATTGAGATCTTTAAAGAGTGGCATCCACAAATGATCTGGATGGATATGCATATGGCCGTAATGGATGGAATGGAGGCTACAAGACGCATAAGGGCGCTTGAGGGTGGTTCTGAAACAAAAATTGCAGCACTTACTGCATATCCACTCAACGAGATAAAGGACAAAAATCTCCAGCCAGAGCTGGATGATTTTTTACTCAAACCCTTCCACAAGAACGAAATGCTTGAGTGTATGGGGAAACATTTGGGTCTAAACTACCAGTATGAGGAGAAAAACATAGAGCCACCTTATTTAAAGGACAAAGGCAAAGAGTTGTGCCCTGAAGATTTAGATATACTTGATAGTGAAGCATTGACAGAGTTGGTCAATGCCGTTTTAGCACTTGATGTTGAACATTCTCGTGTGATGGCGGAGCATATTGGAGAGAGTGCTCCAGATTTGGGTAAAACTTTGCTTTCAATGGTTAATAATCTGGATTTTGACGGCTTGCAAAAGTTATTGAAAAATCACCATAGGTAATTGTTTGAAAAATATTATGAATAACAAAGAAAATATATGTAAAGGTGAAATACTGGTAGTGGATGACATCCCTGCCAATCTCAAACTATTGATGGATTTGTTGACATCACAGGGTTATAAAGTACGGCCAGCTATTGCTGGAGAACAGGCATTAAGTGCAATCAAAATGCGTAAACCCGATCTGATATTACTAGATGTCAAAATGCCTGGAATGGATGGTTATCAGGTTTGCCAACACTTGAAAAAGAATAAGCAGACAGCTGAGATACCTGTGATTTTTATTAGTGCACTGGGCTCTTTAAAAGACCGTATAAGGGGGTTTGAAGAAGGAGGAGTTGACTATATTACCAAACCCTTCCAACGAGAAGAGGTATTGGTACGAGTCCATACACATATACAACTATATAGAATGCAGCAGGATCTGGAGTTAATTGTCGCAGAGAGAACACAAGATCTGCAACAGGCTATTAGCCAGTTAAGAAAAAGTGAAACCCAACTTAAGCAAGCTCAAGCAATTGGTCATATAGGCAACTGGGAGTTAATTCTATCAAACTCCAATGTTTTATGGTCAGAAGAGGTTTATCACATTATGGGGGTTGAGCCACAAAAGTTTGTTCCTAACTTCGAAAACTTTCTTTCCCTGGCTCACCCCGATGATAGGGCAGCTTTACGTAACGTTATAGACAAGGCTATTAATGGTGTCGTTAATTATCATGAAATAGAGTATCGGATCCTGCAGCCAGATGGTACAGAAAGGACAATTCTTACGAGTGGAAAACTCCATTCTAATGAAAAAGGTGAACCAGTTTCTATCTTTGGAGTAGTACAGGACATTACCGAACATAAGCTGGCGGAGGACCAGAAACACCAAAGCGCCATGCAGCTTCATAATATGCTATTACAAACTATAGAAGCCATTTCGATGACCGTAGAAAAACGTGACCCATACACGGCTGGACATCAACGAAGGGTATCTCTGCTTGCGGTAGCAATCGCAAAAGAAATGCGGCTGAACGAAAATACAATCGAAGGTATCCGCCTCGGTGCGATGATACATGACCTTGGAAAAATTTCTATTCCTTCAGAAATACTAAGTAAACCAGGACAGCTAAGCTCGGTAGAGTTTGCACTTATCAAGCTTCACCCTGATGCAGGCTATGAAATTGTAAAAGAGATAGATTTTCCCTGGCCGGTTGCTGAAATGATCCGACAACATCATGAGAGGTTAAATGGAACAGGTTATCCATCTGGCTTGAGTGGAAATGAGATAATTATAGAAGCACAGATCCTTGCGGTAGCAGATGTGGTAGAAGCTATGGCCAGCCATCGCCCTTATCGGCCAAGCCAGGGAATTAAAGCAGCTCTGGATGAGATTAGCAAAAACAAAGGAATTAATTATGAGACAACAGTTGTAGATGCCTGTCTCAAAATTTTTGCAGAGAAACGTTTCGAATTTGAGGAGTATTCTGATTCGTTGTAATAGTGACTTTAGAGAGGTGTGGTAGCAGCCTGGCTAGAAGGTATGTAACTATTCAGCTTACCCCTAAAATGAGCCATCTCATCGTTCAAAAATGGTCAAATAATCGAGTATACTCACATTTTTTGCCTCGATCTGACTCATTTTAGAGGCAACCTGAACAGTTACGGGTACATGTAACAACTC
>JBFFIY010000188.1:0-9072 GCA_041556195.1 Enterobacterales bacterium | reverse complement strand
TGGAAATGAGTGACAATGAAGCAGCAAAAAAGCTTCAAAATGAACGAAGGATATTATTTGATCAGATCTTTGAATTAGATAGAAATATTGCTTAGCTCATTCTATCTTCTTTCAGGCTCATTTGTTAATTGGAAAATACTCCCTGATGACGGCCAGAAGGCTAACAATTATAAGAAAGTTTTTGTTTTTCATTTCATCCTCTTTAATTGGCCAACTAAATTTTGTCCAATCAATGTACTATTAAGTCCTGGCCGTAAAGTATTTAATTTCTCATAAAGGGAGTAAGCGCTGCTTTTTGAAAATCTATTGATCTTACGAAACTATTAATACCGATCCACTCGATTTTCGATTGATAAATAGCTTTCGAATATCTGTTCTTGTTAATACCTTGTAAATCCAATATAACGGGCAAATTGCTCGATTTTTAGTAACTCTAAAGATTTAGTATTCTACATTGACTTCATAAGAACCGAATTTACGAATATTAATGACCCCTGTATCAAATATAAGATACTGGCCTTTAATCCCTTGTAAAACGCCACTAACGATGGACTCTTTATCAAAGTTATGAGACTTAACCTTAGTGGGAAATTCAGTAACAGGATACATGATAGTTTGCATGCTCTCATCAAGCCTCTCTATCGCATACTCACCTTTATTCATAGCTATCTCATCTAATTTTTGTTCTATAAGTGGGATCAATTCTTGTGCTCTGGCTTTTAAATCTATATCTTCTGCATTGCCTTTAAGCATCTTTTGCCAATGGGTTTTGTCAGCAATTAATTTTGCGAGCTCAATTTCTACCAGGCCGGAAATAAGTCGCGATTGAACCCTGAAAATAGCTAAACCCTGGGTTGCACCCTGATCTATCCAACGAGTTGGCAATTGAGTATGGCGAGTGATACCAACTTTAATGCCTGAGGTGTTTGACAGGTACACGTAGTGCGGTACAAAACAATTTTCTTTGCCCCACTCTGGCTCACGGCAGGTGCCTTGATCAAAATGGCAGGTTTCCGGTTTCATAATGCACATATCACAACTGGCAAGTTTTCTCATGCACACAAAACAATGCCCCTGAGAATAACTCTTGTTGGTCTTTTTACCACAACTACAACAAAATATATTACCAGTATGGGTCAAAGTCAGTAAGCTGCCAATCAGTGGATTTAATTCCAGATACTGGTCACCAACTGGCAGTTGATATTGTACTTGCCGGTTATCATCCAGCTTAGTACGCATTTTCTTGAGAGTTCCCTGCATAACCTTATTCATTCTCTATTGGATTTTGAACAGTATATCAGTTTGCTAATAAGGGGTTTAGAGAAAGTAAGAAATAACAGGGCATATAATTATTGTGCTTAAGTATTAAATAACTATTTGCGTATGAAGGTAAGTTTAGGGTGTCCTGCAAATTCCCTCTGCAAATTCCTACTACAAATTCAATATTTAACAAGATAATTGTCCAGGATCAACTACTCAACCACAAGACATTGATAGTATCAAACTGAAGTCGACTTTCTCCATATCAGATCTGACATAAAAGGGAAGTATTCGAGATGAAACAAATACTAGCTTCCACTATTCCAACCGAACAAGCAAAACATCATTGGCAAACCTACTGTGACGGTCATAACGACCAGGCAAAAATGCCGGAATATCTTGCAAAAAATTACTGGTGGGCTTATCTGTCGCCTATCGGAGTGAGTTTTTTTGACCATCCGTTTATGGTCAATCGAATATTGTGGGGGCAATACCATAAAATAGCCCGCGATACAGTTAAACTGCTCGCAGCCAAATCGGATTACTCGCTTGCACAAATATCTTGTGCCTACGGCGAGATTATTCCTAAAGTGGGGGCCGAGGCTAATGCCAAAAACGTCTACTTGTTTGATATCGCACCGATCCAACTCAAGCAGGCTAATAAGAAAATTGAATGCAACAAAACCCGGGACAAATTTACCCTTTTTGAAGCCAATGCCGAAAAAATACCCCTTGAGGCCAACTCGGTCGATACTTCGTTATTATTCTTTTTGCTGCATGAATTACCCGTTGAAGTACGCCAAAACGTTCTCAAAGAAACGTTTCGCATCACAAAACCCGGTGGACGAGTGATTATTGCCGATTACGCACCATTTACCACTAGCCACTGGTTTCACCGTCTGTCTTTTTTCCGAAAAATCTTCGAAAATCTTGAGCCATTTCTTGGTATTTTCTGGCGCACCGATCTACCCAAAGCACTAGAAATTGCCGCTAAAATCCAGGGGAAATCTTTTACCCAAAGCAACGAGCGTTATTATTGGCATAGATTTTACCGACTGCTTGAATTTTCTGTGGATAAATAATTGTCGACTGGTTTTAACCTGAATTACGGGTTACCTTGTCCCGCTTGACCGTATTATTATGAGCTTTTTCCATCTTTAAAGTACAAAACTAATAACACAGCCAAATAAAAAGCAATAGCGCCTGCCCTTATCTAATACTTCCCTCATTTTTAAATCATTATCCAAAATTCAGGGTAAATTGACTAATTTTGTCGCTGTAGTGCGAAAAAATGCCGGTTTTCTACTATGAATAAAAATAATTTTAACTAATATGGCTATTGCCATTGTAGTCAATGAAGAAACATTGAACAGAAGTAAAGTATTTGTCGCTTTCATTTTATGGTAATTTTTTATCCATTTCATATTAAATAAAACAAAGTTAATAACTATGTAATATAAAAAATTTAAGTTCGAAAGCACTCATAAATTACTCTGGGGTTCAGAAACCACTCTGGGCTTAATGTGTCGATTTTAACTAATTTAACTAGTTAATTTGATTCGACCTTTCTCATTAGTAAGTAGGAGTGCCAGTCCTTTATACACAATTGAACAAATTGGAGACTAGAATGAAAAATAAGAAGGGTTTTAAATCCCGGCAAGGCTTTCCATTGTCAGCCATCGCCTTAAGTTTACTAATATCAGGAAACGCTTTTGCCGAACCATCTCAACGCTTGATCATCAAATATAAAGACACTCTGTCATTGTCACAATCAACATCAGCAGAACAGGGCAGTACTATCGCTCAAAGTATTCGACAGTCACATGGTGTTTCTCTACAACATGTTCGCGAGATGGCTCTGGAAGGTCGTCATGTTTTGCGGTTAAACCAACGCAAATCAAAACCTCAACTGGACGAACTGATAGCCACATTACAACAAGATCCTAATATATTAAGTGTCGAAGAAGATGTTCTATTGAAGCCAAATTTTGTTCCCAATGATCAATTCTATGATCTTCAATGGCACTACCATGAAGCAACTGGTGGAATGAATGCTCAAGCTGCATGGGATACACATGATGGCACTGGTGTAGTGGTTGCTGTTATTGATACCGGTTATACCAACCATAGCGATTTGGCTCCTAATCTATTACAAGGCTATGATTTTATTAGCGATAACTCTGTTGCAGTTGATGGTGACGGACGAGATAGCGATCCAAGTGATCCTGGTGACTGGACTGCGGCTGGTGATTGTGGAGCAGGATCGCCAGCTTCCAATTCAAGCTGGCATGGTACCCACGTATCAGGCACTGTAGCCGCTGTAACCAATAACACCCAAGGCGTTGCTGGTGTAGCTTTTGGCGCCAAGGTGGTACCTGTACGAGTATTAGGTAAGTGCGGTGGATTTACATCTGATATCGCTGATGGAATCATTTGGGCCTCAGGCGGTTCAGTTTCAGGTGCTCCAACCAATAATAATCCGGCAGATGTGATCAATATGAGCCTGGGTGGAGGCGGATCTTGCTCCAGTGTTACTCAGACTGCAATTAATACCGCACGCGCTAATGGCACTGTGGTAGTAGTGGCTGCAGGTAATGATAATTCCAACGCTTCCGGTTTTACCCCATCAAGTTGTAACGGTGTTATCAATGTTGCCGCTAATGATCGTCAGGGAAATCGAGCCAGTTATTCAAATTTTGGTGCCAGTATTGATGTAACAGCACCTGGAGGAGAAACCAACCCTACGGCTGCAAATGGTATTGCTTCTACACTTAATGCAGGTACTCAAACTGTAGCCGCTGAAAATTATGTCTATTTTCAGGGTACCAGTATGGCATCTCCACATGTAGCTGGAACTGCGGCTCTACTTATTCAGGCCGATCCAACCTTAACGCCTGACGAAGTCGAAACCATTTTGAAGAATACTGCACGCCCACTACCAGGTAGTTGTAGTGGCGGTTGTGGCGCAGGAATTATTGATGCTCGTGCAGCACTCGATGCCGTTGGCGCTCCACCACCTCCACCACCACCTGGTGGTCAAGAGGTGCTGACTTCTGATACCTTCGAATCTGGACTTGGCAATTGGAGTAATAGTAGCGGCAACGATTCCCACAACTTCACTCGCGATTCGGGTGGTACACCATCGAGTTCCACGGGACCCAGTACTGGTTCTGGTAGTACCTGGTACATGTATCTGGAAACGTCCAGTGGTGGTGCTAACTCCTCTGGTAATAACGCTATTCTGAATAGTTCCAGCATTTCTGCAACAGATGTTCGTTTTAAATTCGACTATCATATGTATGGTAGCAATATAGGAACTCTATCTGTAGATGTTCTCTCAGGTAGTACCTGGATTAACGATGTCTGGTCCAGATCGGGTCAACAGCATACCTCTAATGGTGCTGCTTATACCTCGGCAGATGTCGATTTAAGTGGCTTCACAGTCAATCAGATACGTTTACGCGCTACAGCTGCAGGCAGTTGGAGAGGCGATATAGCGTTTGATAACCTTGAAGTTCTGGGTGTACCAGGTGCCCCACCACCAGGCGGTAATTTCTTTGAAAATACCTCTAACTTTAACATTCCCGACAATAACGCTACAGGCATAAGCAGCCCAATTAGCGTTTCGCGTACTGGAGCTTCTGGAACAGTAACCGTCAATGTGAATATTGTACATACCTGGATTGGCGACTTAATTGTTGATCTTATCCATCCTGATGGAACGGTTTTTAATTTACATAACCGTACAGGTAGCGGTGCAGACAACATTAACCAGGATTTTTCAGTTAATGTTGGAAGTAAAGATTCAGCAGGTACCTGGAACCTGAGAGTCAAAGACTTAGCCAGTGCTGATACTGGTTTTATTGATAGCTGGTCAGTCACTTTTTAGAGACTCGCTTTAATAAAAAAAACGGTTTGCTAAGCAAACCGTTTTTTTTTAATCAAAATTAAATCATTAAAAAAACATCCAGTTAACCGGAACTAGTGATAAGAATAATCAAAATACTCTTAACTATTGGTTATGATAGAGTGAATATCATTAGTTAATCAAATAAAACAGGAATTGACTAATAGGCAATGGAAAAAAGAAGTGAGGATGCTTTAGAGGGAATTAATATAGCAAAATAGACATGATTCCTTGTGTTATACTTGAAAAACTTTATTGTTTCATGGAGTTTACCAATTATTAAGCGATCAACTGATTAATTTAGGTTAAAGGCTATTAGTATTCGAGATTTTCAAACCATACAAAACGTTCCCTGCCCTCTCCATCATTATCATCACTGTTTTGGTTTTTTATTGAATACATTAGAATATTACCAGATAAATTCTTTAATTTATAAGGACTTACGATAGAACATTAAACTCTGCTTTAAGACTTTTTCGTTATATAACCTATCAAAACCCAATTAGTTCTGGTTTGTCGTCCCTTTTTCACTCTATACTTCCTCACTCATGATGAAGTGTATCTTCGATGATTTTATTTTCCAGAAGGATCTATCTAACTAGCACATGGAGATTAATCGTGAAAAGACTCTTTTACCTCACAAAAAATATACATAGTACTCAAAGCATCTCTGATGACTTGCACCAGGCGGCATAACTGATTGGAATTTTCATGTTCTAAATAAACAACATGAAGGTCAACTCTATCGGCGTCATATACACTCGGCTAATACTTTTCAGAAATCAGGTATAATTTACTGTGCTGAACGCGGCACGCTCATTGGCCTGATGTTAGGAATAACTTTTGCCTTGTTCCTATTAATAGCTCCCTTATTTGATATCGTTGTAAGCGCCACGGATCTCTTTTTTGTGATTGCACTTGGTGTTTTGTCGGGTGGCTGGACGGGTGGTTTTATTGGAATACAAACTGAGAACTACCAGATTAAAAGTTTTCACAATAAATTAGAAGCGGGTTATTACCTAATCATGGTAGATGTTGAAAGAAGTCAGATGCATCTGGTTCAGGAACTGATGAAATCGAAACACCCAGAAGCTAAACTAAGTGTCAAAGATTCTTCCGTCGTTATACCTTCCCATCAACCCAAAGCAATAAAATCTTAAAATCTTCTCTCAAATAATCCACTATGAATAGAGCGCTATACACTTAGCGCTCTTTTCTCATGCTCATGATGACGTCGCTTGTTATGATTCTTAAGGTGTAACTATTCAGCTTACCCCTAAAAAAGGTGTAACTATTCAGCTTACCCCTAAAATGAGCCATTTGTGAAGCATGTCCCTATGCTCCACCTCTTCGTGGCTTGCGCGAAAATCTTTTCCAGAAAGATTTTTCATCGTTCACAAAAACGTCTGGAACGTTTTTGAACAGCTTTCAGCTGGCTCAAAGAGGGATGTACATGCATGCACATCATAAAAATGGTCAAATGTTAATAGCTCCATGCATTAACTGCATAACCCACATCCATGTGGGGATATACTCACATTTTTTGCCTCGAACTTATTGCCATGAATGGCATGTACACAGGTTTTGCAGGAGCCAAAAGCCTGAGACTCATTTTAGAGACAACCTGAACAGCTACAGGCACATTTAACAACTCGATTAATAGTTACCTTAAGGTTTAAATAAACAAATTCAAAGTAATATTTATTTCCACCGCACTCAATCCTTTATATCACCAATAAACAGGCTGTCTATTTATTGGTTGCTTAAATTTATTGGATAATGCGAGATGATCTATAATGATAGATGTGCCATATTAGATAACATCAATTAACCACGTAATTCACTTCATACGGAAAAGATCATGCTTTTAAATCCAGCCACTGAAAAATTTGAATATTTAGATGATGCATCCAGAAAGCTTGTCTTGAAGACTGTCGCTTTTTTTGAAGGAAGAGGCAAAGCAAAATTAAAACATGATGATCATGAACGTATCTGGTATGCGGATTTTCTTGAATTTGCAAAAACTGAGAAACTATTTTCAACATTTCTTACCCCCAGTGCTTATGCTACAACCAAGGAGCAACGCTGGGATACTTATCGAAATTGTGCATTAAATGAAATTTTGGGTTTCTATGGTTTAGCACATTGGTATACCTGGCAAGTAACAATTTTAGGTCTGGGCCCGATATGGATGGGAAAAAATGAGTTTATAAAACAGAAAACTGTCCAACTCTTAAGCGAAGGTGGAATTTTTGCATTTGGACTTTCAGAAAAGGAGCACGGCGCAGATATATATTCCAGTGACATGATTCTCACACCACTAGAAGAAGGAAAATATCGAGCAAATGGTAGCAAGTATTACATAGGCAATGCCAATAAGGCTTCATTGGTATCCACATTTGGTAAAATGGCCAATACAGATGAATATGTTTTTTTTGTCGCTGATCCTCAGCATGAAAATTACCGGTTGATAAAAAATGTTGTAAATTCTCAGAATTATGTGGCTGAATATTGTTTAGAAGATTACCCCATAAATGACCGTGATGTTCTTTCCAAAGGAAAAGATGCCTGGGATTGTGCGTTAAATACCGTTAATGTCGGCAAATTCAATCTGGGATGGGCATCAATAGGTATTTGCACACATGCCTATTATGAAGCCATTAACCATGCTTCTCAGCGCCGTTTATTTGATCACTATGTCACGGATTTTGTCCATGTTAAACACCTCTTTGTTGATGCCTATAGCCGTCTTATTGCGATGAAATTATTTGCATTACGAGGTATTGATTACATGCGAGCAGCTTCGCCAGAAGATCGACGCTATTTACTGTTTACACCGATGGTAAAAATGAAAGTCACAACTCAAGGTGAAGAAGTAATGAATGAGCTTTGGGATGTGGTAGCGGCTAAAGGGTTTGAGAAAGATATGTATTTCGAAATGGCCGTCAAAGATATTCGAGCATTACCTAAACTTGAAGGAACCGTACATATCAATATGGCCTTAATCATTAAATTTATGGCAAATTATTTTTTCAAACCCGGAAAGTTCCCTGAAATCCCTAAAATGGATAAACCTGTGAACGATGATTTCCTTTTCAATCAAGGAGCTACTAAAGGATTAGGGAAAATTCAATTTCACGATTACCGGAAAGTTTATAACAGTGTGAACCTGGCTAATATTCATGTATTTAAGAAACAGATAAAAATTTTAAAGCTACTATTAATACTAGCAAAACCCAATAAAGAACAAATAAAAGATTTTGATTTTCTGCTAAATCTTGGGGAACTATTTACCCTTGTTGTTTATGGACACCTAATCATAGAAAATTCTAAAATCTTGAAATTAGATGATGACATTCTTAATCAAATATTTGATTTCATGGTTAGAGATTTTTCTAAATATGCCCTTAAATTATTTTCCATAAGTAGTAGCACCTATCTTCAAAAAAGGTTATGTCGCTGGATGATTAAAAAACCCATCGCCGATAATGCTCGCTATGAACGTGTCTGGAATAAACATGCCTTTGCAATGAAAGACCAGTATGAGATGACGCCTTGACAGCAGTAGCTTTCAAGCTAGTTGCCCTTGTTTGTTAGGCTGCTCGAATATAATCGCCTTTACCAAATAGTATTTCTGGGACACCCAGGGCGGGATTACGCATTGGATGATTTTTGACCAAATAATATCTCAGAGTATTTCTGGGACACCCCAATCTTATTTTGACAATCTACCCCGTTTCATATACTTTAATCAAGTGCAAGGATTAGCCTTGTCCAATATGAAATGAGCCCGAAAGAAGTAAGTGATTCCAGAATAAAAAGAGCCTGAAATATTTATCTATTTAGTCCATGATCTCTATTATGAGAACTATCATGAACATAGACAATCTAGCATCGATTAAATC
>JBFFIY010000187.1:0-9085 GCA_041556195.1 Enterobacterales bacterium | reverse complement strand
GCCTGGCTTATCCCGAGTTGAGGTTATTTAGTAATACTTCTTTCGGCTCAAGGCTTTCAATTTTTGAGAGTCAGTTGGCTTTTGTTTTTAAAATGGAGAATAATTTTATGCGTTATATCTTAGTACTAATATGTTTGACTTTTTCAATGGTCGTACATTCTGCTGATCGGAAGAATATTTTTGCAGATCCAGACAATTTAAAGGTTCTACCTAAAGATATTAGTCCCGATCAACTGCGAAATGTGATGAGATCATTTTCTATGAGTCTTGGGCTTCGATGTAATGATTGTCATAAGGGAGAAAAGGGAAAGCCTTTGTCGAGCTATGATTTTGCCGCTGATGATAAAGAACTTAAAAAGAAAGCCAGAATTATGATGAAAATGGTCAACCATATTAACCATGACCAAATCACTAAATTAGATGCCATTAAGAAGGGGGATAGGGTACAGGTAACTTGTATGACCTGCCATAGAGCTCAGGCTAAACCAGAACTTATTCAGAATGTATTAGCCAGACAACTGGAAGAAAAGGGCATAGAAGCTGTTGTTGCCAAATATGGCGAGTTGCGTAAACAATACTATGGTGGTCATACTTTTGACTTTGGTGAAAATGTGTTACCGATGTTTTCAAGTAAATTCTTAAGTGATAAGAGTCAGTCAACAAATGCAGTAAAGCTGCTTGAAGCGAATATTGGCTATTTTCCTGAATCATTTTTCGGTTTTTATTCGTTAGGTTCCGCTTACCAAACAGCTGGAGATGCTGATAAAGCCATTTCTGCCTATAAAAAAGCATTAGAACTTAATCCTAAAGCCAACTTTGTTCGTAAGCGCCTTGAGGGATTAACTAAAGCAGAATAACTAAAGCAGAATAACTAAAGCAGAATAACTAAAGCAGAATAACTAAAGCAGAATAACTAAAGCAGAATAATTCTAAACCCATTAAATATCAAAATTTCAATAAGTTACATCATCTGATGTTTTGTATCTTTAGAGGTGGGCTGAATAGTTTCACGGTATTGTAGTCCAATTTAAAGTTAATGCTGACTCACTCGTTTTCAAAATGCTAGGGTAGGACAGCAAAAGCTAAGGTTCAGATGTTTTCTACTTTCAAGGATTGTCTTAAAATCGTTTACAACTGTAGCTTCAGGCTTCTGATACAGGGAAACTTGTAGTGTTTGTCTTTATGCTGTTTCAAGTTGAGATGTTTTCAACCTTTAATTGTTGAGAGGAATAATAGTATGAAATTGGCTTTTTACCGAGGGACAAGATCTCCTGCATTATATTTACCCACACTTTTTTTTCTCTGTTTACAGTTGTTTTCTGTAAATCAGTTATATGCAAAAAATTCAATTCCAGATTTATATCGTTCAACAATGAAGGTTAGTAGCATACAGGCTAAACTTGCTAAGGTAGATAAATTACAGCTTAGAAACTCTATAAAAGATGCATTATTGCAGTCGGATAAAGCAATTGCTATTGAAAAGCTACAAATTCTAATTGGGAAGTCTTCAGATTTAATTCAGAAAGAATTTACCATTCAACAAATTTTGTTTGCATTAATGCAAGTCCCTGAAACTACAGAGCTGAGACAATTTGTATCAGGCTATCGTCAGTATGATAATCAGATTTTTCAGAAGCATGATGAAGGCCCTTTACCCGTTGCCAGTTTTAATATTCGAGAGAAAGCTCAAGCGGTGTTATTAGCATGGTTAAAAACCTCGGTTAAAGAACAGGTTGTTCATAACTTTGTAGATGGTACAGATCCTCTCCGCTCTCTCATAGCACAATTAGAACATAACCAATGGAAACAGCAGAAATTTGCTGTAACTGCAGGTGTGATTAAAGCCGTATGGCTGGTTGATGAGGCCTTGTTAAGAAGTCAAATTTTAAATTGGAGAAATAATTTTAAAACACATGCACTTTATCAGCAGGGGTTAGTTAATAGTGCTTTGCGTCTTAATGATGAAAATTTAATGATGGAAATGCTAAATAAGGCCGACCAGGTTAATCTATCAATAACCTTGCAGAAGTTACCACAATATTTTGACGAGACAACTACTATCAGGCTCATTGTTTCTGCAATCAACAATAAACAAATTGCGTCCCAGGCTCTATACGCTCTTGGTCATTATTTGCCAAATCATTCTGAACTAAAATCATTTATGATGGATAAGCTTTTTGATAAAGCGTCAGGTGGAACAGCCGCAGCCGTTATTGCCAAAAATGCTGACGATAAAATAATGCATCAGCTGTCCAGATCCTTAGCCTCAACTCAAAATAAAACCCATGCGGCCAGAATTTTGTTGACGCTAAAACTTATTAATACTTTTGAATCAAAACAACTGATAGAAAATTTTATTGAGCAGGGATCTCATCCATTTGCCTCATTACAACAGGAGGTTAAACAATGGTTAGTCAAGTAAAAACCAGCAAAATAAGGGCTGCTGAAATAATAATTTCTCATGTTAAATTTATTTTTGTATCAGCTATATTGTCTTGTATAGCTGTTACTACAGCGGTGACTGCTGCCGTTATAAATTACACTGAAAATATTAATTCAACGACAGAAGTTGCCTTAGGTTATCCTGTACCAGTTCCGGTTGACTCTCTCACCGCTGTTGATGGTTTTAGAACCTATGACAGCCTTCATGCTTACCATCAGGATTTGATGCTTACCAACGATAATATGCGTGGTGTGATAGTTGGACAAACTCGTAATGGCCGAGAGATTTGGGCTTATATTATTGGCGATGCAGATAATGTCACCAATGATGGATTACCTGAACCAGCTATGCTGATTAATGGAGGCATTCATGCAAGAGAGTGGCAAAGTCCTGAAGTTACCACAGAACTTATTGAGCAATTGCTTGAAGACAATCCTGATAACCCGACTATCCAATATTTAATGGATAACGTGAATATTGTCATTGTTCCGGTATTGAATATAGATGGCTTCCAACAGACTCAAAGATTTCCTACTGAAGTAACGCCTACATCTGATGCTGATCGAGAACAGGCCGATCTAACCAATCCTTTTTATGATCCATTAGATTTTGCGGTACCGCGAGATGGCCGTATGCGTCGTAAAAATATGCCAAATGTAGACGAAAATTTATTAACTGAACCTGACCGTCTGCTAGGGGTGGATTTAAATCGAAATAGTAATAGTTTTTGGGGTGTTCAGACCGGAAATAGCGATCCGGAATCTTTGATTTATGGTGGATTATCACCAGCTTCTGAACCTGAAATTCAGGCATTATTGAGTGCGGGAGATCTGGGGCCAGCTAACCAACTACGTTTTATGGTTGATGTACACTCATTTTCACGAGTCTTATTTATGCCCTTGACTTCAAATCCCAGACAAAATGCCAGTTCGCAAAATTTGGCTAATAAATTTGCAGCAATGTCCACCTTCCTGGGTAGCCGTTATGAACCCATACCTGGAAATCCAGGTAGTGATATTCCCACCACATCCACTTTTTTTGCATTCACTTATGATATACCTGCCTGGACGCTTGAAATTGAGCCGCCAAGTGGTTTTCCTGGTATTCCCAGTGGTGGCGCATTTTATGGTGGTAATGGCATTTCACATGATGGTTTTATTTTGCCAGAATCTGAAATTGCCAGAGTACGTGATGAATTAGCTCCACAAAATATTATGGGTTTTTATCATCAGGCAGGGCCTGCAAATGTGCAGGCAGTGCAAGTGATTGATAAAACCAATGGTAATGTAGTTTATGACGCTCAGTGGATCACCAATGCTCAAAATAATACGCGCACTTTGCAAGTTAATACCAATGAGCCTCTAACAGCTAATACCGAATACAGTTTTTGGATGGGATTTAACAAACCAATGAAAACACGTATAGCTAATGGCTCTCCAACTAATTCTTTTATGGGGCTTAATGGTATAGCGACCAGTTTAAGGATTGTAGGGAATGGTGATGCTTCCACCAGCATTAATACATCTATGCTGACAGGTGTGAATTTAGGGCTGTCAGATCCAACTATTGGTTGGTTAGGAGTCGCTGGTGGAGCACCGAATGGTTATAGTCGTTATCCACAAGATGCCCTGTTAATTGATTTTCAGGTTCCAGCGACTTTGCCAATAGGCAATAATACTGGAACCACTGAGCTGGCATTGCAAATTAATGTCCAAGATATTACGGGATTAAATTTAGATGGTGATCCTGCTACTGCGGTTGGATGGGGTCTTGGAAACTGGTCCGGTTTAGAAGATGTAAATGGTGTTCTGGGGGTGACTGGCGGAGCAGATCCAACCATCAAACTATTATTTGATAATGCCGGGCAAGCGACTACGGCACCGCCGCCGCCACCTCCTCCCAGTTCAAGTGGTGGAGGTGGAAGCTTTGGTTTTTTTATGTTAATTATTTTATTTTTCAGAAAAAAAACATAAGGAAAAACTAATATGTATAGTCAAAATAATGGTGGAATATCCTGGATTGATCTAACTGTTAAAGATGCTGGGCAGAGCCGAGATTTTTACCAGTCAGTTGTTGGTTTAAAAAGTGAAGCTTTATCAATGGGAGACTATGATGACTATGTTATGAGTTCTCCCGAAAACGATGAAAATCAAGTAGGAGTTTGTCATGCCAGAGGTGTTAACGCTGATTTGCCTGCCCAGTGGTTAATTTATTTTAATGTAGATGATATCGACCAATCCCTGAAACAATGTGTGGCATTAGGGGGAGAAATTATCAGGGATAAAAGAGATATGGGAAGTTACCACATGGCTGTTATTAAAGATCCTGCAGGGGCGGTGGTTTCATTGGTTGAAAAAGCTAAGTGAGAATGTTTTGTCTAATTAGAATTTTATCTGAGATCATCCCACTAGCTACATAATTTCTTAGTTTGGCAATATTGGTGCTGCTTGTCTCCTCTCCTTCACCTAAAATTAATGTTCCTTGATGAGTTCGGATATCTGCGGCCAGGGTGACTCCTTCTTTAAGCGCATTTATTCTAATATTGACTATTTTTGTAGTTATATCAGGTTGAATAATTGTATCCAAAAGCTCAAGTAGATTAGGATCGTATAGCTCTTTATTGGCATTCAAATGATCAATTATTGAAGGGGGATTCTTGCCAGTGGATTTGAGGCGTTCAAAATCATTGGCTATTTTCAATATTCTAGAACCAAGGGGAAGCCTTTCCCCACAAATTTTATCTTTTGGATAACCTGAACCATTGTATCCTTTACTTTGGTATCTGATCACATTACTAACAGATTCAAGACGAGGAATTTTATCCAGCAAGTCAGCAGCCACTAAAGAATGTTTTTGAATAAGAACTTCTTCTTCTGATTGGTAAACGTTCCGGTTATGATTATGAATCATTTCTGGGGGTAATATCATTACGCCAATTTGGGAAAGCATTGCTGCAGTTTTGTATTGCCAGCTATTGGGAAGTTTGAGTTGTTCAACAATTTCCATGACCAGTTTTTTTAATCTGTTGGTGTGTCCAAATGCAATTGGGTTGCTCAAAGATAAAATGTCAACAAGTACTTCAATGCTTCCCTGGAGAGTTTTTTCCAGTAGTTCTTTTTCTGCAATTAATAGCCTATTTTGTCTTATTGCCTGTTCAATTGAATTTATATATTCATCTTTAGTACAGGGCTTAGTTAAGAATTTAAAAACATCTCCCTGGTTTAATGCCTGTTTTGCGGTCTCTTGTTCACTATTACCCGTTAACATAACTCTAATGGTGTCTGGTGCAATTTTTTTTGCTTGAGTAAGGAACTCTATACCATCCATTACAGGCATTTTCATATCTGTAACCACAACTTCAAATGCTGGTTCATTTTTCATTAATTTCAGAGCATCTGGACCATTGTTAACTGTTGTTATATTATAATGTTTTCGTAGATTTCTTTGAAGTGCGTTAAGTAATTTATCTTCATCATCTACAAGTAAAATACGTGCTTTCATACTGATTTTTACCTTTTTTAAAAAACGAAGTTAAATGTTTAATGATCAGAGTTTGTTTCTCTTTTATATGTGCATCTATGGTGATTAAAAAACTCAATCATTGGTCTGGAGTTGTTTTCTGTCATGTCGCGCTGTCAGTCAAATAGAGCACCTCTATTACATCTATTTCTCCCTGCTTGAATAAAATATCTACCAGCGGTGGTAAATATAAAAAATCATCAGACCCTATTGTTGAAATATATATTATTCTAAATTCCTATGTCATTCATGATTCCAGTAATGAGAGCTAACCAATCCGGGTGTTTTTATGTCAGTGGCGCTAACATCAAATGACTCCTTTTTCAGTAAATTAAATGCTTTCCCCGCTGTTTGCAAAAATCATATTCCATTCATTACTCATCTCTCTTAGCATACGATGGAGACCATGAAGAATATTGACTTCGTCATAACAAAAATAATACTCATATGACATTCTCCTGTTTAAAACCAGCGCGGTGATTAGGTATGTTAATGATAAATGTTGTTCCCTCATAAGGACGGGTTTCAACTGATATAGATCCTTCATGATTATCAACAATTGATGTGTGTACCATAGATAATCCCTGGCCTGTTCCTTCTCCAATTTTTTTGGTGGTAAAAAAAGGGTCAAATATTTTATCTTTTATTTCATTAGGTATACCTGTACCTGAATCAGAAATTTTGATTTCTAGGGTTTGACCTACTTGAGATGTAGATATTTTAATCGTTCCTTTAGATAGGGACTTATCGCCTAGTTTATCTTTGATAGCATGGGATGCGTTAACTATAAGATTGAGTATAACTTGACTTAGTTGTTGAGAAAAACAATAGATTGAAGGTAAATCATCAGCAAAATCTTTCACTACATGTGCAACATATTTCCATTCATTTCTACAAACTGTGATTGTGTTATCAATGATGTCGTTAATATTGGCGATATTTTTTTCATTACTATCTGGATGTGAAAAAGATTTCATAGCTCCAATTATTTGGCTAATTTGAGAAGTTCCATCCAGAGACTGTTGTATTGATAAAGGTAATTCTGAAATAAGATAGTCCAGATCTAGATCTTCTTCCATGGTTTTTAATTTATCAAGTTCTGAAGTGTTTATTATTGTATCTGAATACGAGAGTGAAGATTTATATTCGGAAAGCAATTTCAATAAACCATCACATGAATCCTGAATGAAATACAGGTTATCTCCCACATATTGAGTGGGGGTGTTTATTTCATGGGCAATGCCTGCGGCTAATTGGCCTATAGCTTCTAATTTTTGATTTTGAACGAGTTTTGCATCTAGTATTTTTCTTTCAGTGATATCAGAAAAAATGCTAACCATATGAGTAGATTGTTTTTGTTTATCTATTATGGGAGAGCTTTTAATTTCACACCAAAATGATTGTGAGCCACTACGAATAAGTCTGGTGTTACATTCATGTTCCTGACCTTCATCAATGGCTTTTAAAAATTTATTTCGCTCTAGTATAAAATTTTTTTCAAATTTTATACTAGCAATGTCAGTGGGTATAATTTCATATTGTGAATAACCCAGTAGTTGACGAAAGCTATTGTTAGAATAGATGATATCTGCATTTTCACCATGTTTCTCGGTGAGAATTATGCCGCTGCTGATTGCATTTAAAGCGCGTTCTCTTATTTTTACCGCTACTTGTGTATGTCGGTGTTTATATTTCTCAACTTGTTCGGCAATAGCCCTATCTATAGCAGGTAATAGCCGAGAAAGGTTTTCTTTGTAGACATAATCGGTTGCACCAAGTCTCATGCATTCAGTGATTTTATCTTCATCCATATTACCTGTTACATAAATAACAGGAGTATCAGGGCAAAGTTTTTTAGCAATGTTGAGAGATTGCACTCCATGCAGTTCGGCGTTTTTATCTTTGGAACAAATATGGAAGTCGGATAAAATAACCATATAATCATTTTTTTCCAAAGAATGGCGGTATTGAATGCCATCTTCAGCCAACTCAATGTCGAAAAGGTATTTTTTGCTGGCAGCAAGAACAGCCTTAATTATTTCAACGTGCAGAGGTTCATCTTCAAGTAATAATATTTTCAGGTTATTAAGCTTTCTGGCAGACATTATAAATCCCTCAATGTCATATAATGATGTCAAATATGAATGAATACTACATTCACTTTAGTGAAGCTTGACTTTTTTGAACGATCGACTTTAAAAGTACATTATCGATTAATTAATTCATATTTTGTAGACTAAGGAATTATGGATAGCATACACACATAGATTTTAGCCAATTAATATTTTCAATTTACCAATAATCTTTTTTGTTTAATAAATACTCTTCCACATTCATGATTATTGCTCCGTCATCGTCCAGATCCAATTTTGTGATTCCTGGAGAGGCTTTTTCCAATCGCTCCAATGCTATTTTTTGCTTGTCCAGAACGGATTGTTGTGCACGCATCAGGTTAGCTAACTCTTTATTTTCTAATTCCAGTTTTCTATGTTTTAGACCGATCTGTAACGTAGATATTAACTCTTTTGGATTACAGGGTTTGGTTAGAAAACGGTAGATCTCGGCTCGATTTATTGAGTCCATCACATTATCTAAATCTGCGTGACCACTGAGAATGATTCGAATGATATCAGGTGAAATGTTCTTAGTTTTTTCCAAAAAAGTAACTCCATCCATTTCAGGCATACGAAAATCGGACAAAATGAGATCAAAATTTCCTTTTTCTACGGCTTTAAGAGCTTGAAATGGGTTGTCAAAACAATGTATTTCCCAGTTCTTTTTAGTCAGAGTTCTCTTAAGCGAATGCAGAACGTTTGATTCATCATCTAGTAGCAGTATTGTTGCCATGTTTTTTACTTCTTACATGATTAATCCAACCTACATTAAGCATAGTATAGTGAAAATACTATTGCGAATAAATTTAACTAGCCTGAGTTTGGGATAAGAAGAACCATTTATTGACCTGTCTTATCCAGAGTTGAGTCTATGAGGCACTCTAACGGATATCCTGAGGAATGAAATAATCAATGAAGCTGAACCGATCCCACGACAGTTGGAGATCCGAAATAACAGGTTTACTTTACCTCCTCGGGCTCTATCCCGGAAAACCCTATTATTCAATAG
>JBFFIY010000186.1:0-9093 GCA_041556195.1 Enterobacterales bacterium | reverse complement strand
AGCACAAAGCACGGTGATATTACCAAGGTTAGTGCTAAAAATATCAAATCGCTAGACTTAGAAATGATCGATAAAGCACCAAAACATTATCATGGGTTTAACCCATTTAGTAGTGCTTACGGATTTTTTTCCATGGGGCTTTCACCAGTAGAAATCCCGAATATAGAGTCAGATATGCATGGGTTTGTACATCATACTTTTGCGTTAGCTATGCCTTTTGATCCTCACGATTTGCCACTTCCATCAATCCCTGAAATAAATAACAATCCACGAGTTATTCAGGATTATAGAAAATATCGTAAAGACTGGTACTTTAAGCCGTTTAAAAAGGACAAGCCGAGAAAGATTTGGGGTTGTGACTCCCCAATCGAACTTTTCCTGCTTCAGGCCATGGTTCATCTAGACCTAAGGCCAGATATTCAAACCCTTATATTGGAAGATAAGACAACTGTTCCAAATTTTCATAAGCTATGGGAAAATCAGAAATCTAGAAAAAGATTAAAACTAATCACAGAGGCAGACTTTTATTTTCCAGAATCTAAACTTGCTGTGTTCTGTGATTCAAAAGCGCACCATTCATCGCCTGAATCAATTTAAAAGGATGTTTCTATTGATGAAAAATTGACTGATATCGGCATTAGAAGTTTGCGTATAACTGGAACTGAGATAGTAATATCTCCATTCAAGTGTGCTGAACTGGTAAAGAATGCGCTATAAATGACATAATCGGGTAGCCGGAGGTCTCTAACCTCCAGCTACCCGATTAAATTTCATTCCCACTCTTGAAACTCGAAACCTATTTCTTTGGGTTTACTTATAACCTCTGACATATTTCCGAGAACTTCAGAAAATTCATTAAAGCTTACAGACTTATAGTAACTTGAACACAAACATAGGTCTTGAGGCCTTTGCACCTCGATTAATACTTTATTGCCGGGCTCATGCCACAATAAAATTCTATTGTTATGCTTGAAGCCATGAATACACTTTGATACAACGTAAAAACCAATTGAACCGGCATCTTTTTCGAGTTCAGGTAGTAGTGTAGCAATCTTATCGATTGGCAAACGTCCTTTATGGCTAATCATTTTATATTTGCTTTCACTAACAACATGGTTATCAAGACATTCTTGAGTGTGACTTGTTTTCTTATTATTTCTAAACCATCCAAACATGATTCACCAAGGAATTTAACAGCTTAGTTTTGAGTAAGGCGTTCTCAAACACCTTTGCCCACTTTCCCTTTTTATTAAAATCTACTTTAATTGTTTTTTTCCTTAAAACAATCACTTATTCGTATTTACTCGATAGACATCTGGGACTTTTTAGGCTCCGTGCTCACATTCTCATGATGCAGTTGTAATTTGAAGCTAAATCCTCTCAATAAAAACTATTAACAATTTCAAGCATTTACTGAAACTTTGTTTTTGTAATTCAGGATGATGTGAGTTCTATGGTTAATAAATCGGAAAAAAACATCTTTATTGCTTTAATTACCAAGTTTAAAGTGATTTTTCTGTTTGTTTGGCTATTATGAATACTACAAAATGCCAAAACTAACAACTCACCAATAATGTGAAGTAATGAATGTCTGCTTTTTTGACATTTGAGCTCTCTTGAATAAAGATCTCCACTGACTGTTCTGGGTAGTGAATTCACAGTCATGAACAGTCATCCCACAAAAAAATTTGTAGCAGTGATTGATGAGCATCTCTTTGCTAGTTTTGCCCGATTTGATGGACACCCTAAAAAGGCCTATTAATAGGTTAAGGGTCACTTTGAATAGCTTGAGTCCGAAAATCTCATCTTATGTGTCGCGAGAATCTCACCTTATGTGGCGAGAATCTCACTTTATGTGTCGCCTTACGCTAACTCCCTAATCCCAACTCAAAGCCCCACCAGTCTGATACTCAGTTACTCTCGTTTCAAAGAAGTTCTTCTCTTTACGCATATTGGCCTGTTCGTCTAACCAGGGCAGTACATTCTCAGCACCGGGGAAGGGTTCTTCGATGTGGAGTTTTCTGGCTCTGCGGTTGGCGATAAAGCGGAATTGTTCCATGTGTTCATCGGCTGAGTAACCTAATATGGGATCTTTTAGGATGTAGTTGGCATAGTCGCGTTCTACGGCTTCTGACTCGTCCCACATGTCTCTGATTTCTTTAGGATCGAGTTTCAGGTTTTCTTCTTTGATAATTTGGTTAACTACGCGAATACCGAAAGAGGCGTGCATGACTTCATCACGCATGATGTATTGCAGTTGTTCGGCGGTGCCTTTCATCAGGCCTCTGCGTTGTAGGGCAAATATGGGAGTAAAACCATTGTAGAACCAGGTGCCTTCAAATACGCCGGCAAAGAACATGTAACCCATAACAAAGTTATGTTGTTCGACTTTGTTATTGAGATCGATGTTGGGTCGTAACATGCTGTTGATGCGGCGGTTCGCCATTTTGATTTTGGCATTGATCTGTGGCACTACGCGGTAGCGGTTGTAAATTTCACCTTGATCAAGTCCCAGGCTTTCAATGCAATGTTGGTAGGTCCAGGTATGCAGGGCTTCTTCGTAAACCTGGCGAGCCTGATAAATTTGCAGTTCTGGCGCACGCATTTTTTCCATCACGGCCAGACCAATATTACGCATGGCTAAAACATCGGAGGTGGTGAGGTAGGCCAGTACATTTTCATAAACATGACGTTCTTCAACGGTAAGTTTATGGTTATAGTCATGAACATCCTGTGCCATGCTGATGTCGAGTGGCGTCCAATGGTTTTTGTTGGCATTAAGAAAATAATCCCAGGCCCAGGGGTATTTAAATGGTGCCAATTGGTTAACATCGGCATGACCTGTGATCACGCGTTTGTCTTCTGCTCGAACCGGTTTCAGTGCTTCGTTATTGCTCTCGTTTGATTGAATTTCATCTATTGAGGGCAAAACAGGATCGATGACGCGTTTACCAACAACTGGTGCGCTCGCTTTTACTGAGTCGACTGGATTTGTTGATGGATTGTTGATGATTGGACTACTACTTAGTGTATTGCTTCTGACAGGGTTAGCGAAAGCAGCAATAGGATCTTCCCAATCTAACATATTTTTTTTCTCCGGTTTTGTTGTTGTTCAGATCACAACAAGTTGTTGTGATCTGAATTTTTTATTTGTAACAAGTACTCGTTAATGACAAATACAATTTTTCGGAAATTGTTATTGGCAAGCGTCACAATCAGGATCAAGTATTGAGCAGACTTTAGGTAGCTCTTCTGCTTCCTGAGTTGAAGCTACCGCTGATGTCTCAGCAGCTGTAGCCCCTAAAGAGCGCAGGTAATAAGTGGTTTTCAGACCACGCACCCAGGCTAATTTATACAGGCTATCAAGTTTTTTTCCTGAAGGTTCTGCCAGATAGAGGTTAAGAGATTCGCCCTGATCAATCCATTTTTGACGGCGTGAAGCTGCTTCGATTAACCAGCGAGAATCCATTTCAAAAGCGGTGGTGTATCGAGCTTTAATTTCATTAGGAATACGATCAACACTTTGTACGGAGCCTTCATAATATTTAATGTCGTTCACCATCACATCATCCCACAAGCCAAGTTCTTTTAATTCTTCGGCAAGGTAGTGATTGACGACAGTAAACTCTCCAGAGAGATTAGATTTGACGTAAATGTTTTGGTAAGTCGGTTCAATTGACTGACTGACACCACAAATATTAGAGATAGTTGCTGTGGGGGCTATGGCCATGGTATTGGAGTTTCTCATGCCTGTTGCCATGATGTCCTGTCGCAATGTATCCCAGTCCAGGCTGGATGATTTATCCATTTGAACATAGTTGCCGCGACCTTCTTCTAACAGGGCAATAGAGTCGATGGGTAAAATGCCTTTGCTCCACAATGAACCTTCGTAGCTAGGATAACAGCCACGCTCTTGTGCTAATTTGTTTGAGCTTTTGATGGCGAAGTAAGAAATTGCTTCCATGGATTTGTCGGCAAAATCTACCGCTTCTTCGGTAGAGTAGGCTAATTTCACCTTATGCAGTGCATCTTGAAAACCCATCATGCCGAGTCCAACCGGACGGTGTAACATATTGGAGTGACGCGCCTGTTGTACAGAGTAAAAGTTGTAATCAATTACGTTGTCTAACATACGCATGGCGGTGGAGACGGTTTTTTCAAGCTTTACCATATCAACACCGTTTTCATTGGTGTGTTGTGCCAGGTTAACTGAACCCAGGTTACATACGGCAATTTCATCATGACTGGTATTAAGGGTGATTTCTGTACAGAGATTGGAACTATGAACCACACCTACATGTTGTTGCGGTGAACGTAGGTTACAAGGATCTTTAAAGGTGATCCAGGGATGGCCTGTCTCAAAGATCATGCCTAACATTTTGCGCCAGAGATCGAGAGCTTTAACGGTTTTGAAAATCTGTAGTTCTCCACGTTCAGCTTTTGCTTCATACTTCTCATATTGTACTCGGAATTCACTACCATAAAGATCGTGCAGATCAGGTGTTTCATTAGGTGAAAATAATGTCCAGACCTCTTCTTTGATAACACGTTCCATAAATAAATCAGGGATCCAGTTAGCGGTATTCATATCATGGGTACGGCGGCGATCATCGCCGGTGTTTTTACGCAGATCGAGAAATTCTTCAATATCAATATGCCAGGTTTCCAGATAAGCACACATTGCACCTTTTCGTTTGCCGCCCTGATTTACTGCCAACGCAGTATCATTAGCTACTTTCAAAAATGGAACAACACCCTGAGAGACACCATTGGTGCCTTTGATCCGGGAACCCATACCGCGCACCGGTGTCCAGTCATTGCCTAAACCACCGGCATATTTGGAGAGCATGGCGTCATCTTTAATGGCACTGAAAATACCATCGAGATCATCAGGCACTGTGGTGAGGTAGCAGCTTGATAATTGCGGACGTAAAGTACCGGAATTAAATAATGTTGGAGTGGAGCTCATAAAATCAAAACTGGAAAGTAACTGATAGAATTCTATGGTGCGCTCTTCACGATCAATTTCATTAATTGCCAGTCCCATAGCTACACGCATAAAGAAAATTTGTGGCAGTTCAAATCGAATTTCTTCTGAATGGATAAAGTAACGATCAACCAGCGTTTGTAAACTCAGGTAGGTGAATAGCTGATCACGTTCCGGTTCGATGGCTGCGCCGAGTTTTTTAAGATCATAACGGGTGAGTTCGGTATCGACTAAATCTAATTCTGCTGCACGCTCAATAGTTTTCTCAAAACAGTTGCTATAATCTTCTGCCAAATCAGCCTGTGTTATTTTCATGGGACGCTGGTAGAGAAAGCTCAGGGCATTTCTTCTAACATCATCTAATAATAAACGAGCGGCAACATAAGAGTAGTTGGGATCTTTATCAATAAGACCTCGGGCACTCATGACGATTACTTCACCGAGATCATTTTCTGAGATCCCATCAAAGATATTACGACGAGTAGTTTTGAAAATGAGCTCTTCTGAAACGTCTTTGAGTCCTTTGATAGATTCGCTGATGATGGTTTTAAGGCGCGATTCATCAAAAGAGTAAGCGACGCCGTTTTCTGGAATAACTTTTATTTGTGAAACCGATTCCTGAGTTTCTTCTTCTTCGATTAACTCAGCTGCACGTTGTTTTTTATGTTCTTCTCTATAAAGCACATAAGCGCGAGCAATTTTTTGCTCGCCATCACGCATCAGGCATAATTCTACCTGATCCTGAATATCTTCAATATGAATAGTACCACCGTCAGGCAAACGACGTTGAAATGCCGATGTGATGTGTAAAGTCATGGTATCCACAATTTCATGGATGCGAGTAGAGGCTGCTGCATTTCCACCTTCCACGGCTAAAAAGGCTTTGGTCATAGCTATTCTGATTTTTGAATCATCATAGGGTGTCACCTTGCCGTTGCGACGGATGACTCGTAAATCGGTGCTTATACTTGATTGTGGTTGAGAAGAGAAAACAGAGTCTGACGTTACCGAACCTTCTTTGGTTTCGGTATCAGTTGCTGGTGTTGTCATACAAAAACTCCCCTGAGTATTTTATAGTTGTGCAATATGATTTGTTGTTGCTTTTTATTTAAGTCAGTTTAAGAGTATTGTTTTAGGCATAATTACCTGTGATTTTGCCAGGTTGTGTTGGTTTAAGTTGAAACTAACTCCCTGGGACAAAAAACTACTCCTAATCTAATCCTGATATAGCGCGACAGTTATGAAGCTGTATCTGGGTAAAAAACATTCTGAAATGTGTGGTCTGATGAAACTTTCAGGCACTATATATTGTGCTCCTGTTATCAATAAATACAAGATAAAGTGTTTCTGGCTGTTTTGCAAGTGAATAAGCTATCTAAATAAATGTGAATTTTCTGTGGATAAATGAATAAATCCTGATTATTCTTAGGGTTAGAGAAATTTGCCGATAATAAAGATGTATCTGGTCGGATCTGTTGTTTTTTTAGAGAATAAGCTTGATAAAATACCCTGGTTTTGAGCTGATTTTTTGTAGTAAGTATTCCCTTACCAGATAAAGCTTACAAGTTAAGGTCAGGGGTGAATTTGGTTGATTTTGTATTCTGTTAATATTTTTTATCCGGTGGATAAAGGTCATTTAACTATTTTTTAATGAACGAATGGTTAAATTCGGTCAAACCTCAAAAATGATACTCTCCAAAGGGACTATATACCTATCTTTTTTAGGGTCTTAAAGCCTTTATTTTGCTGGTATTCTAACCTTAACAGCGTTAAGATCGAACAGTTAATTACTTACCAAAAAAATCTTAGAGGTCGACATGGAAACTCTTGAGCGCATTAAACAGCAAATTGCTGAAAATGACATTTTACTTTATATGAAAGGCTCGCCTAAATTCCCGAGTTGCGGATTTTCAGCTCAAACTGTTCAGGCACTAGTGACTTGTAATCATCCTTTTGCATATGTCGATATCTTACAAAACCCGGATATCCGTGCAGAGTTACCAAAATATGCTAATTGGCCAACATTTCCTCAGTTATGGGTTAAAGGCGAATTAATTGGCGGTTGCGATATTTTACTCGAGATGTTTCAAAAGGGTGAATTGGAACCCTTGTTGGCTGAGGCTTCTCAAGAATCAACACAAGAGAAAGAGTAACTATTCAGCTTACCTCTAAAATGAGCCATTTCATTGTTCAAAAATGGTCAGATAATCGAGTATAATCACATTTTTTGCCTCGAACCGACTCATTTTAGAAGCAACCTGAACAGCTACAGGTGCATTTTACAACTCTCTGAATAATCATGAGAGAGATTAGAATTATTTACCATTTTACTTTTGAAAGAAAAAGTAAGAATTTTTATTAAATCAATGAATTTAGGAGAATGTTATGGGTGTATTAGTTGGTCGTGAAGCGCCAGATTTTACTGCAGCAGCGGTTTTGGGAAATGGTGAAATCGTTGGTGAATTTAATTTAAAAGAAGCAATTAAGGGTAAAGCAGCAGTATTGTTTTTCTACCCATTAGATTTTACTTTCGTTTGCCCTTCAGAATTAATCGCTTTTGATCATCGTTTGGCCGAATTCAGAGAACGTGGTGTTGAAGTCATTGGCGTTTCAATTGATTCTCAATTTTCTCACAACGCCTGGAGAAATACTGAAATCAACCATGGCGGTATTGGTCCGGTTGGTTATTCTTTAGTGGCCGATGTAAAACATGAAATTTGTCAGGCATATGATGTTGAGCATCCTGAAGCTGGTGTGGCATTTAGAGCTTCATTTTTAATCGATGCAGAAGGTAATGTTCGCCATCAGGTAGTTAATGATTTGCCATTAGGCCGTAACATTGATGAAATGTTGAGAATGATTGATGCCCTGCAATTCCATGAAGAGCATGGTGAAGTTTGTCCTGCCGGTTGGAATAAAGGTGATAAGGGCATGGATGCATCAACTGAAGGCGTAGCTGCTTATTTGTCAGAAGAGTCTGATAAGCTGTAAGTTAAACGCAAAATCAAGTTTGTTAAAAAAGCCTCAGCTCAGTCTGGGGCTTTTTTTTGAATTAAAATTACATAACTTCAACTCAGATTAAGAAAAACTAAAAATATTTACCCAAAGCACTTGCTCCATTCAAGGGCCAGGCTCTGGTGAATAACATCTCTTAGATAGAACTCAGGTTAATTAATCTAATTAATTAACCCAGCGGCCAGCCACCCAGTTGTTGCCATTTATTGGTGATTTTGCAAAAAAGTTCAGCGGTTTTTTGTGTGTCATACAATGCAGAATGTGCTTCGGCTGTATCAAAATCAACAGCCGCCGCTTTACAGGCTTTGGCTAAAACCGTTTGTCCATAAGCCATGCCAGCAAGAGTGGCAGTATCAAAACTACTGAATTTATGGAAAGGGGAGTTTTTAATTCGATTTCGCTCGATTGCTGCGTTCAAAAAGCTGAGATCAAACCAGGAGTTATGTCCGACAAGAATAGCACGGGTACAGTTGAGTTCTTTCTGGATAAGGCTGATTTCAGAAAATAATTCAGGTAAAACATCTCGTTCGTTCTGGGCATCTCTAAAAGGATGATCAACATCTATACCGGTGAACTCTAATGCCGCTTGCTCAATATTTGCCCCATGGAAGGGGTTTATATGGAAATGATATTCTGTTCCAGGAACCAACAGGCCATCTTCCATTAGCAGTGGTATTGCCGCTATTTCCAGCAATGCATCTGTTTCTGCGTTAAAACCACCGGTTTCAACATCGATTACTACTGGTAGAAAGCCGCGAAAGCGTTGTGAAATAGGTGACGTTTGAGACATAGTAGGCAACAATAGGTTTTATGAACTGTATTATATCTGTTTAGAAGAAGAATTGTCCAAATTCCCTAATCAGGCATAATGAATGGTTAGGGGTATATGGCAATTCAAGTCCATTGAATTACAGCCGATACCTAATATGATTAGCTGAAATAGTTACGATTTTTGTAACTACTCAGCAAGTTGTTAAATGTGCTCGTAGCTGTTCAGGTTGCCTCTAAAATGAGCCAGATCGAGGCAAAAAATGTGAGTATACTCGATTATTTGACCATTTTTGAACGATGAGATGGCTCATTTTAGAGGT
>JBFFIY010000185.1:0-9113 GCA_041556195.1 Enterobacterales bacterium | reverse complement strand
TGGTGTAATTTTATATGTAAAAACAAATTAAAGACCTAAAACAAGCAGCTAAAGAAGAAATTTTAGAGCCCTTTTCGTTGTCACCAGAAATTGAACAGTAATGCTTTGAAATTTTTTAATAAACAATGAGTTACAATTCGAGCTGTTGATTGGTATCCACTTTTTATTTGGAAGGGGTATAACTTGTAACAGAAAAAATTAAGGTTTAACGCAAAAAACGAGGTCAATACGTGTCTTGCGCGGCGGCAGCTGGAACAACAATGGTCACAACTGCCGTTCGGCTAATCGCAACCACAACCAGCGTGATAACGCTAACCACAATATTGGCTTGCGTGTTTCCCAGCTCATATTCATAAAAATGAATACGACCAGCGTTAAATCTTGTCTTACAGCTTGCTGTAAGCAAATGAGTAGACCCAGATTTGTTAGTCCGTTGCAAAGTATTGCAACCAAACGCCAGCCTGGTTTTTTAACTTTTATTCACTAAAAGTGAAACAAACACGAGCAAAAAACATGTCAAAGCATGAACCAGTCAATTTCGACCTGACTGAACTCGACAACCGAAAACGCTGGCAACAACGCCCACCCAAAACCTTCCCCTGCCCCTGGGCGAGTGAATGGGGGTTTGATGAATATGGTTTATGGCAGAGTTTTAAGGTGAAAGATATAAGCTGTAAAATGCGTTTTATACCTGCAGGCAGTTTTTTAATGGGATCACCAGAAACTGAAGCAGAGCGAAGAGATGATGAAACACAACACCCAGTCACATTAACCCGGGGTTTCTGGTTAGGCGAAACTACGGTAACTCAGGTATTGTGGCAAGCAATGATGGCTAACAATCCCAGTAGTTTTAAGGCGGAAAAAGACGAGTTATTACCCGTTGATAGCGTTAGCTGGGATGATTGTGAGGAGTTTTGTCAGAGAATTAATGAGAAAATCCCTGGTTTAGAGTTAAGTCTACCCACTGAAGCACAATGGGAATATGCCTGTCGTGCGGGTACAGAAACGCCATTCTCAACGGGAGAGCAACTTAGTACAGAGCAGGCAAATTATAATGGTAATTTTCCTTATAATGATGGTGAAAAGGGGCAATATAGGCAAAAGACAGTGGCAGTGAATAGTTTTTCTCCCAATGGCTGGGGACTTTATCAAATGCATGGCAACCAATGGGAGTGGTGTAAAGATGGGAAGCGAGTCTATAAGTCGCAAGCTGAGGTAGACCCCGTTGGTGATGATGGGTCGGTACGTGTCTTGCGCGGCGGCGGCTGGGGCCTCAGTGGTCGCATCTGCCGTTCGGCGTTCCGCCTCCACTCCCAGCGTGGTAGCGCTTTCCGCGATTTTGGCTTGCGTGTTTCCCAGGTCGAGCCAGTGGCGGAGCCGCTGAAAAAGTAAAAGAGTCCGCAGATCCGATCCGCAGCGGAGCAAGGGCGGGGTCTTGAGTATCGAGTATCGAGTATCGAGTATCGAGTATCGAGTTTCGAGATAAAAGATAAAAAATTAGCAGCTATAGGTAGTTTGGTATTTGTTTGGTATTTTCTCGCAACTCGCAACTCGCAACTCGCAACTCGCAACTCGCAACTCGCAACTCGCAACTCGCAACTCGCAACTCGCAACTCCCAACTCCCAACTCCCAACTCGCAACTCAGCCTATGCTAGACCTATGCCTTGAATGTTGCTACAATAACTATACAGGCATAGGTTAGTAGAGGTTTGTTATGCGCACAGCATCAATATTTAAAAATGGTAAAAATCAGGCAATCAGATTACCAAAAGAATTTGAGTTTGAGGGTGTCACCGAAGTTGAAATAGTCCGAGAAGGTGAATCCATCATTTTAACGCCAAAACGTAAATCCTGGACCAGCTTTTCTGATATCGAACAGGCAGAGCCAGATTTTCTTATTGATCGCCCAGATGTCATAGAGAGTGGACGGGTTAAGTTTTGAAAAAGACTTACATGTTGGACACTAATATTTGTTCTTTTATCATGCGAGAACGTCCACAAAGTGTATTAAATAGACTTCAAACCTATGTCGAGAGCCGAAATAGAATCGTTATTTCAGCCATCACCTATTCAGAATTACGTTTTGGCGCGATAGGTAAAAAAGCTTCGCCCAAACACAACATTATTATCAATGAATTTATGGAACGAATTGATGCCGTTTTGGCATGGGATCAATTTGCGGTTGATGCTACAGCAAATATAAAGAAAATATTAAGCGATAAAGGTCTTTCTATTGGGAATAACGATACCATGATCGCAGGCCATGCCGTTTCTGAAAAGTGTGTACTGGTAACCAATAACACCAAAGAATTTAAACGAGTGCCTGAATTGATTTTTGAAGATTGGGTTTTGCAATAAAAAGGAGAAGTAGACAAAGGATAAGTAGACAGTCTTGTTTGTATCGAGTATCGTGTTTCGAGTTTCGAGTTTCGAGATAAAAGATAAAAGATAAAAGATAAAAGATAAAAGATTATAAAGCTTAGCAGCTATAGGTAGTTTGGTATTTTCTCGCAACTCGCAACTCGCAACTCGCAACTCGCAACTCGCAACTGTTCTACTCCGTCGAAATCAAACGCCGAGGTGCGACCTTTCCATCATCATCAACTTCTCCAACGCCCAGGAACTTATCATTGGGTCCATATAGCCGAAAGAGTTCATCGGTTGGTGCATTGGGAATTAATATCGCTTGTCCTTGCAAGAAATAATGCGCCAGGTCATCACGCAGATGTAATTCCGGCCAGTCGGCAACGGGGGTGTCAACGGGTAATAGTTGTTCATCCAGTCCCGTAAACCCCTGTTCTTCTTTGATTGCAGACAGTTCTTCAAAACTAATCATGTTTTCAGGATCAAATGGTCCAACCCAGGTTCTATCCAGAGCTGTAACGTGGGCGCCACAATTTAGTTGATCGCCAATGTCTTCGACCAGGTTGCGAATATAGGTGCCTTTTGAACATTCCACATCTAACACAAACCAGGGGCTGTCAAAGGAGATGAGTTTTAAGTCATAAATGGTGATGTCGCGAGGTGCTCTTTCAACAGTAAGACCCTGACGAGCGAGTTTATATAGAGGTTGACCATTGTGTTTGATGGCTGAATACATTGAGGGGATTTGCTTGATATCGCCACGGAAGTTTTCCATGACCTTTAATAATTGTTTTTTAGTAACAGACACAGGCAAGGTTTGTATGATTTCTCCATCGGCATCGGAGGTTTCGGTTTTTTCACCTAATTTCCCGGTAACTCGATAACCTTTGTCGGCATCCAGCAAAAACTGAGAAAATTTAGTGGATTCTCCAAAACAGATGGGCAACATGCCAGTTGCCAGAGGATCCAAACTGCCGGTATGTCCAGCTTTATTGGCATTGAACAGGCGTCTGACTTGTTGTAGTTCAAAGTTTGAAGTTTTATTGATGGATTTATTTAATAAAATCATGCCATCAATGTTTCTACCGCTTTTGCGACGACGTCCCATATACGATTTACCTTTATGTTTAGTAACTCTGTTTATTCTGTGGGTGTGTCGTTACTCAGCTGATGTGTCTTCAGAGTCTTCTGACTCATCATCAACATGATTGGCTTTATCGGCTGAGATAGCTTGATCAATAAGGTTGCTCAACTCGGCACCACGTACAATGGATTCGTCGTATTTGAAACTGAGTTCAGGTACGTAACGTAGACTCATGACTTTGCCCAGGTGGGAACGGAAAAATCCTTTGGCTTTATCGAGGGCGGCAATGGCCTCTTTTATTTCTTCTGGGTCGTCTTTTCCCATAAAGGTCACAAAAATTTTGGCATATTTCATGTCTTTAGAGGTGGTTACAGCTGTGATGGTTGTGTATGAAAGACGCGGATCTCTCACTTCTTTTTGAATGAGTTGGGCTAATTCTTTTTGAATTTGATCACCGACTCGTTCTGTGCGACTGTATTCTTTCATTTTATGTTCCAGCGATGCTGTTCAAAGGGCTTGGCCTATAGAGCATTAGAGAGATGGGGCTTTAAAAACCGAGTAATATTATATCACTCGGTTTTATTATAGTAGAGCTATAAAGTTCTTTTAACTTCGACGATTTCAAAGACCTCAATCTGGTCGCCTTCTTTGACATCGTTGTAGTTTTTAACACCTATACCACATTCCATGCCATTTCTGACTTCATTAACATCGTCTTTAAAGCGACGTAAAGACTCCAGTTCACCTTCATAAATAACCACATTTTCACGTAATACTCGAATAGGGTTGCTGCGTTTAATGTTTCCTTCTACCACCATACAACCTGCAATAGCACCAAGTTTTGGTGAACGGAAAACTTCGCGAACTTCAGCCAGTCCGATAATTTCCTGTTTAAACTCAGGTGCCAACATGCCTGTCATGGCGGCTTTGATTTCATTAACAACATCATAGATCACGCTGTAATAACGTAGATCAACACCGTGATTTTCAATGGTTTTTCGAGCGGTGGTATCGGCTCGTACATTAAAGCCAATAATCGAAGCATTAGAAGCCGCAGCCAGATTGGCATCAGTTTCTGTTATACCACCTACTCCAGTGGCAACAATTTTCACTTTGACTTCATCGGTAGATAGTTTTTGCAGAGATTCTGTTAATGCTTCAATTGAACCTTGCACATCAGCTTTAATAAGTAGATTAAGTTCACTGAATTCACCTTCGCCCATAGCATTGAACATGTTCTCGAGTTTTGCTTTTTGTTGGCGAGCAATTTTTGCATCACGGAATTTACCTTGACGAAACAAAGCAACTTCACGGGCTTTACGTTCATCTGCTACAACCGAGGCTTCATCTCCTGCATCAGGTACGCCAGAGAGTCCTAATACTTCTATAGGAATGGATGGACCAGCAGAGTCAACATTTTTGCCATTCTCATCTTTGAGTAAGCGAACTTTACCAAAATGAAGACCGGCTAACAGGATATCACCCTTTTTCAATGTGCCTGACTGAACCAGTACGGTAGAGACTGGCCCTAAACCTTTATCCAGACGTGCTTCAATGACAATACCTTTTGCTCGTCCGGTTGCTGGCGCTTTTAATTCCATTAATTCAGCTTGTATAGAAATTTTTTCCAGGAGCTCATCAACACCCATACCCGATTTGGCTGAGACATGTGCAAATTGCACATCACCGCCCCAGTCTTCCGGGATCACATTATGTTGAGATAATTCATTCTTAACTCTGTCTGGATCGGCGGTTTCTTTATCCATTTTGTTAACGGCGATAATTAGCGGCACGTTTGCTGCCTTTGCATGTTGAATTGCTTCAATGGTCTGAGGCATAACACCGTCATCGGCGGCTACAACCAGGATAACTAAATCTGTTGCTTTTGCTCCACGAGCACGCATGGCTGTAAAAGCGGCGTGACCGGGAGTATCCAGGAAAGTAATAACACCTCGATCGGTTTCTACGTGATAAGCACCAATATGCTGCGTAATACCACCGGCTTCACCTGCTGTCACTCGTGATTCACGGATATAATCCAACAGAGAAGTTTTACCATGATCAACATGACCCATGATAGTAACCACTGGTGGACGAGAGACGACTTCCACGGTTTGTTCAGTAACTTCATCGGCCAGGGCATTGGTTTCGATATCTTGCAGGCTAACCAGAGTAACATTATGGCCCATTTCTTCTGTTACCAGAGCGGCCGTTTCCTGATCTAGCACCTGATTTATGGTAGCCATAACGCCCATGCCCATAAGTGTTTTTATGACTTCAACCGCTTTAATACTCATTTTTTGAGCAAGTTCAGCAACACTGATAGTTTCGCCAATATCTATGGTTAGAACTTTCTTTTCAGTTGGAGCAGAGAATTCTTGTTGTAAAGTTGAAGGAGTTGTCTGGTGTTTGCTTTTTTTAGATTTACGACGGCTTTGATCACTAGACAACGGTTGATTTTTATGGCCTTTTTTACCTTTTTTGCCCTTGCCGAAGCTAGCTTTTTGCTTATCAGGGGTGGTGAAATTAGGTTTTCTGCCTTTCTTTTCTGTAGTTGGTTTTGATTCCTTTAAACCAAGAGCTGTAGTTTTTTTAGCATCTTCTTCGGCTTTTGCTTTAAGTGCTGCTTCTTCTATTTGTTTTCTAGCAGCTTCTTCAGCTTTCCTATGGACTTCTTTAATCGCTGATTTAACTTTAAGCTCTATAGCATCACCAACTTCAGCTTCTCTTTTAGCCATGGCTTCTGCTGCGGCTTTTTCAGCGGCAACTTTTTCAGCGGCTTCTAATTCTGCTTTTTTAGCAGCATCTTCAATTGCTTTTGTCGCCTGTGCTAACGCTTCTTCTTCCGTTGTAACAGGGACTATTACAGGGGCTAATTCAGCAGGCTGAATGACTTCTGCTTCTTCATTAGCTTCCATTTCATTAGAGAGCACTTCATTAGAGAGTATTTCATTGTTATCACGTTTAATGAAAGTTCTTTTCTTTCTAACTTCAATTTGGACCGTCGAGCTTTTGCCACCCAATTTACTTTTAAGCGTGGTTTTTTCTGAACGACGTAAAGTGATTTTTTTGGGTGCTGTATCTTCAGATTCATGCGCTTTACGCAAGAAGCTCAACAAGGTGGTTTTTTGATCATTGGATAATTCTTCGTCACCTTTTTTTACTTCAATCCCGGCTTGCTTTAGTTGGCTCAACAGGGTTTTTACCGGTGTGCCAACCGTTTCAGCCAGATCTTTTACTGTAATATTTGACATATTAGTTACTCCACTCCCTGATAGTTATTCTTGGTTTTCAAACCAGGGTTTACGTGCGGTCATAATCAGCACTGCTGCACGCTCAGCATCTAATTCTTTAAATTCCAGTAGCTCATCAACAGATTGTTCTGCCAGATCTTCCATGCTACAAATACCTTTACTGGCAAGAACCAGTGCAAGGTGTTTGTCCATGCCTTCCATGTTTAACAAATCTTCTTTTGGTTGGCTACTTTCTAAACTTTCTTCACTGGCGATGGCTTTGGTAAGCAGCGCATTTTTAGCGCGGTTTTTAAGCTCATTTACTAGCTCTTCATCAAAGCCTTCAATCTCCATCATTTCACTTTGCGGGATATAAGCAACATCTTCTGAACAAGTGAATCCCTCTTCAACCAAAACGGCCGCCAAATCTTCATCAACATCTAAATCATCAATGAAAAGTTTAATTAAATGGCCACTTTCTTCCTCTCCTTTAGACTCTAATTCTTCTACCGACATGACGTTGAGCTGCCAACCCGTTAATTGGCTCGCTAAACGAATGTTTTGTCCGTTACGTCCAATGGCCTGGGCCAGGTTATCTTCTTCTACGGCTATGTCCATCACATGCTTGTCTTCGTCAACAATGATAGAAGCAACTTCAGCTGGTGACATGGCATTGATAACAAATTGTGCATCATTTTCATCCCACACAATAATATCGACTCTTTCACCATTTAGTTCATTGGTAACTGCTTGTACTCTGGAGCCTCGCATACCTACACAAGCGCCTACGGGATCGATTCGACGATCATTAGCTTTAACTGCAATTTTTGCTCTAGAGCCCGGATCGCGTGCTGCGCCGACAATATCAATAAGTGTTTCACCAATTTCTGGTACTTCAATTCGAAAAAGTTCTTCTAACATTTCAGCTTCAGTTCGGCTGACTAACAGGCTGGGGCCACGAGTTTCTGTGCGAACGGCTTTAAGGAAGGCACGAACACGATCACCGGCTCGAAAAGATTCTCTGGGAATCATTTCTTCTTTTGGCAAGATGGCTTCTGCGTTATTACCCAGATCAAGTATCAGACTGTCACGACCTGAACGTTTAACAATGCCTGTGACTAACTCACCAATACGACCTTCAAAAGCTTTGACTACTTTTGCGCGTTCAGCTTCACGAACTTTTTGTACGATAACCTGCTTTGCTGTTTGTGCTGCGATGCGACCAAACTCGATAGATTCTATAGGCTCTTCCAAATACAAGCCTATTTCCAAAGAGTCTTCATGGGCTTTGGCTGCTGCCAGACCAATTTGACGGAACGGATATTCCAGGCCATCAGTTGAATCTTCGACAACTTCCCAGCGACGGAAGGTATCATAGGTTCCAGTTTCATGATCAATTGCTACACGAACTTCGATATCGGTTCCCTGTTTCTTTTTTGTGGCCATTGCCAAAGCAGCTTCTAACGCTTCAAAAATTAACTCGGGAGCAACCTCTTTTTCGTTGGAAACGGCTTCCACAACCAGCAAAATCTCTTTACTCATGATTCGTGCCTCTATTGGTGTTCAATGTTACTCTTTTTGTGCAGAATAACAGTTGCTGAGTAACAATGTTTTTACTCTGTTTTCTCTAGAGAATTGCCGTCATTCGGTGATTCTTTAGACGTAAATTCTACCAGTTCGGGATGATATTTGCCCGATGAAGTTGTCCAATATCAAAGGTGATTATTTCATCCTCTACTTCGATCTGAATATTATTGTTGTTAACGGCATTTATTTTACCGCAGAAATTTCGTTTGCCGTTTACACCACTGTGTAATTTAATCTTTACATTTTCACCTTTAAACTGTTGAAAATGGGCGCTGGTAAATAAAGGGCGTTCAACACCTGGTGAAGAAACTTCCAGAGAATATTCGCTGGTAATCGGGTCTTCAACATCCATTACGGCACTAATTTGACGGCTGCAATTAGCACAGTCATCAACATTAATACCGGTTTCATTATCAATATACACACAGAGCACAGAGTGTTTGCCTGCTAGTTTATATTCCAGACCAACAAACTCATAACCTGCAGCTTCAACTGCTGGTGCAACGATTTCATTTAAGCGGCTCAAATTTGCCATTATATCAAATTACTTCCCATTAAAATCTGGTATGGATAAGTTTATAAAATTCAAATACAAAAAAAGGGCTAAAGCCCTTATCTAAAATTAGTTGCAACGAGAGCAACTATCAAGCCTATTGGCCTGGATATTTTACAAGGCTCCTTCCCTGCTTACTTAAGGATTCTGTCATTTTGCACTATCAAAAAAGCCCCTGAAAGGGGCTTCTTAAAAAACTACAAATAGCTTAAGAATTTTTTGGAGCTGGAAATGGTAAATTCTTAAGCAGAAACCTTGGTTGCGGGGGCTGGATTTGAACCAACGACCTTC
>JBFFIY010000184.1:0-9241 GCA_041556195.1 Enterobacterales bacterium | reverse complement strand
TCCAGAACTTAGGTTATTTAGTTCACATTCGCACAAACACAAACAAAAAAGGCTTCCAAAATTGGAAGCCTTTTTAAGTTTCTACTTTATATATGGTGGGCCGTGGGCGATTCGAACGCCCGACCAATTGATTAAAAGTCAACTGCTCTACCGGCTGAGCTAACGGCCCGGATAAGAGGCGCATATGATATCGTTTTTTTAAAAAAAAACAACTCTAATTGCCCATTTATTTTAGTTAATTTACTCCAATTAGCCATTTTTCTTAAAACTACTAAATTTCAGGGCAGTTTTTAGTCAATTTCATCGATCCAGGCCTGTTGGATTGCTTCTAGAACTTTTTCTCCGCCTCTTTGACTATCATCTGAAAATCCTTTAAGTTCTATCACCCAACGATGCAAATCTGTAAAACGAACCGTTAGAGGATCAATTTCAGGATGAGCTTCACTCAGTTCTATCGCTATATCGGTAATGTCTGTCCAGTGTAATTCCATGACATCCTCTCTTTTATAGATAAAATTTAATGTCGTTCAGATACCTGATTTAAGGTATACATTGGGATCTCGACCACCAGATCAACATCCCCCACTATAGCCTGACACCCTAAGCGAGACTCAGGTTCCAATCCCCAGGCTTTATCCAACATATCATCCTCTAGCTCATCAGCTTCTTCAAGAGAATCATACCCTTCACGCACAATTACATGACAAGTGGTACAAGCACAGGCCATTTCGCAAGCATGCTCTATTTCGATGCCAGCATCCAGAGCCACATCTAATATGGATTTACCCTTTTCTGCTTCTAATAATGCCCCTTCCGGACACAAATCATCATTGGGTAATATCACTATTTTTGGCATAAGCCATTACTCCGCATTTGTTGATTCAGAAAGATTATCGACTTGTTGCCCAATTAACGCTTTAGATACACTGTTATTCATTCTTTTTGCAGCAAATAGCTGGCTGGCTTTATCCAACTCTTCTATCGCCTGACGGATGTTTTTCAGGTTATCTGTTTGGGAAACCTCTCTTAAAGCTTCAAGCGTCTGTTCCAGAGCCACTCTTTGCTTATTATCTAATAAATCACCATCGGCCTGTATAGCACTATCAATGGCAATGATTAGCCGTCTTGCCTCAACTTTTTGTTCTGTCAGATTTCTTTTTTCAAGATCATCATTGGCATTGGTGAATGAAGACTGAATCATTTCAATCATTTGATCTTCACTCAGTCCATAGGAAGGTTTAACTTCAATACTGGATTGAACACCTGAGTTTACCTCTAAGGCACTCACTGTCAGTAGACCATCAGCATCAATTTGATAAGTCACTTTGACTTTGGCAGCACCTGCCACCATCGGTGGGATCCCTCTCAGAGTAAAATTTGCCAGGGATCGACAATCAGATACCAGTTCTCGCTCTCCTTGTACGACATGAATGAGCATTGCTCCCTGACCATCTTTGTAGGTGGTAAATTCTTGAGCCTTAGCTACAGGGATCTGCGTGTTTCTTGAAATAATTTTTTCTACCAGTCCCCCCATGGTTTCAATACCCAACGAGAGTGGACAAACATCAAGTAACAAGACATCACTATCAGGTTGGTTGCCAATCAGTAAATCAGCCTGTCTGGCAGCACCTATGGCAACAACCTGATCAGGATCGATAGAAACCAGAGGTGGTTGTCCGAAAAGTTCTCCAACTTTTTTTCTTACCAATGGGATCCGGGTGCTACCACCGACCATGACAATATCACGGATGGGTTCGTCATCTAGTTTGGCATCTCTTAAGGCTCGTTTACAGGCTTTGAGAGTCTTTAATACAAGCGGCTCTATTAAATTTTCAAATTTTTCACGGCTTAATGTTCGTTGTCCATAACTTTCACCCTGAAGACAGATATGAATAGATACTTCATCTGTATCGCTTAAGGTTTCTTTAGCGCCTCGGGATAGATTGAGTATATGACGCATGAGCGCAGGGTTGTCATCAATCGATATTGATAGTTCTTTGATAAGCCAATCACTAATGACCTGATCCATATCATCACCACCGAGTGAAGCATCTCCACCCGTGGAAAGCACTTCGAATACGCCTCTATTGAAGCGTAAAATGGAAATATCAAAGGTACCTCCACCTAAATCATAAATAGCATGAATGCCTTCCTCACCTGAATCAAGTCCATAGGCGACTGCCGCAGCGGTAGGTTCATTTAGTAGTCGAAGTACAGAAATTCCAGCTAATCTGGCTGCATCTTTGGTGGCCTGCCTTTGGGCATCATCAAAATATGCCGGTACTGTAATGACAGCCCCTTCTATATTATCGGCTAATCGTGCATCTGCAACTGTTTGAAGGTAACGCAATATGTCGGCTGAAACTTCTGTAGGCGTTAGCAAACCAGCATTGGTTTGAATAGCTGGAACATTATCTTTTAATTTGAAATGATAGGGTAAACTATGTTCAAGTGCATCAATGTCATGAGCTCCTTTTCCCATCAAACGCTTTACTGAAACAATAGTATTAGCAGGATCGGAGGCCGCATTAAAACGAGCTGATTCGCCAACAATTATCCGTTCTTTTGATTGGTAAGCCACTACCGAGGGGAAAAGTGTATTCTCATTACGATCAGCCAAGACTTCTACTTTGCCACTTCGCATCACTGCCACCAGAGAATTGGTGGTTCCCAGATCAATGCCAATCGCGATCTGTCTTTGATGGGGAGCCTGAGTTTGACCGGGTTCAACAATTTGCATTAATGCCATAACTTAATTTACCAAAGGTCTTCGAGTTTTTCTTCAAGTCGATTCACGTCGTGTTTTAAACGCGTAAAAAATTTCAATCGAATAATTGCTGTATATATTTTCTCAGGAGTTGCATTATATTCAAATAATTCTTTTAATAACTGTATTTGCGATAGCGTAAGTTGTGCCAATTGAGCACTGAATTTATCCAGTTGCAGTTGTGGATCTGGAGCTTGTTCTATGTCTGCCAATGTTTCTCTAAGTTCCAGCTGCTCCATTAATAACCCCGGATCTCTAATGGTTTGTTCATCTCCTGGTTTTTGCCAACCAGAGAGTTGCAACAAATATTCAGCACGAGTAACCGGATCTTTTAAAATTTGCCAGGCTTCATTTATTAATGCCATTTGGTTAACAGCATATAATCTTTGAGCAGGTGGAGCCGCTACAAATTTGTCTGGATGAACCACCTGTTGCAATCGCCGATGATTGGCATTTAACAGGCTTTGGTCAATATCAAACTGACAAGCGATACCTAACAGTGAAAAGTGATCCTGGCTCATACAGTAAAGCTTTCACCACAACCACATTCGGCTTTACTATTGGGGTTAGAAAATTCAAAACCTTCATTTAAACCTTGCTTAACGTAATCTACTTCTGTTCCATCGAGATAAACCAGGCTTTTTTTATCTACAATAACTTTGACTCCATGAGTTTCATACACTTCATCCCCGGGTTGTAAGTCATCAACAAATTCCATGAGGTAAGCAAACCCCGAGCAACCTGTAGTTGTGATCCCCAGACGGATCCCCAGCCCTTTGCCTCGACTCAACAAAGAGGCTTTCATTTGCTTTGCACCCGCCTCTGTCAAATTTATTGCCATTAAAACAAACTCCTGATACTTTGCTTTTTCAATGTTCCCGTTCTAACAAGTAAGCATTCACTAACAAAAAATAAGATTATTTTCGTTTTTGATTATAATCTTCTATTGCCGCTTTTATGGCATCTTCGGCCAACACAGAACAGTGGATTTTTACTGGAGGTAATCCCAGTTCATCGGCAATTTCAGTGTTCTTGATACTGCCAGCTTCTTCAAGTGTACGCCCCTTAACCCATTCAGTAATAAGGGAGCTTGAGGCAATAGCTGAACCACAACCATAGGTTTTAAATTTTGCGTCTTCTATGACGCCTTCTTCGCTGACTTTGATTTGAAGTTTCATAACATCACCACAGGCTGGAGCCCCAACCATACCCGTACCTATACCTTCATCAGATTTATCAAAAGCACCGACATTTCTTGGGTGTTCGTAGTGTTCTATCACTTTATCACTATAAGCCATGTTTTTTTCCTCGTCACAAAAGCAATAATTCTGCTTGTACTACTATTTTGGTTGAGTATCCCGGGTAGTGCACTAAGAGATTAATGTGCTTCCCATTCAATTTCATTCATATTAATGCCATCTTTGAACATCTCCCACAGGGGTGACATATCACGTAAACGGCCAATGGCCAGCTTTATTTTTTCAATTGCATATTCAATTTCTTCATCGGTTGTAAAACGGCCGATAGAAAAACGAATAGAGCTATGAGCTAATTCATCATTTAAACCCAGAGCACGTAATACATAAGAAGGCTCAAGACTGGCAGAGGTACAGGCTGAACCGGAGGAAACGGCTAAGTCCTTCAGCGCCATAATCAACGATTCACCTTCAACAAAATTAAAACTGACATTTAAAATACCAGGTACATGATGTTCTTCATCGCCATTTAAGAAAACTTCTTCCATTGAAGAAATTCCCTGCCAAAGTTTTTGTCTTAGACGTTCTATATTGATTGACTCTTGTGGCATTTCTTTTGCGGCTAAAGCAAAAGCTTCCCCCATACCAACAATTTGATGGGTGGCTAATGTGCCAGAACGCATACCTCTTTCATGCCCACCGCCATGTGTTTGAGCTTCTAGTCGTACTCTGGGCTTACGACGAACAAACAATGCCCCCATACCCTTTGGACCATAAACTTTATGGGCAGAAAAAGACATCAAATCTACTTTCAACTTTTGTAAATCAATATCAATTTTACCTGCACTTTGCGCAGCATCCACATGAAAAATAATTTTGCGTGAGCGAGTTAACTCCCCAATTTCTTCGATGGGTTGCACCGTACCAATTTCATTATTTACGTGCATAATAGAGACTAAAATAGTATCGTCACGTAAGGCTGACTCAACTTTTTCCACACTAATTATGCCATTGGGATCAGGATCAAGATAGGTTACTTCAAAACCTTCTCTTTCTAATTGCCGACAAGTATCTAAAACGGCTTTATGCTCAATTTTAGAGGTAATGATGTGCTGTCCTTTCTTCTTATAAAAATGGGCAACGCCCTTTATGGCTAAATTATCAGATTCCGTCGCTCCCGATGTCCACACAATTTCACGAGGATCGGCCTTGACTAAATCAGCAACCTGTTGGCGTGCTATATCTACGGCCTCTTCTGCTTCCCAACCAAACTTATGAGAACGAGATGCAGGATTGCCATAATATCCATCGGTCGACATATATTTGACCATCTTTTCTAATACTTTTGGATCAACCGGTGTTGTTGCAGCATAATCCATATAAATAGGTAACTTCATTAACATCTCCAATGACTATGGTTAGTCACACTTTATCTCTAACTCGTACTATCTAACTCGTAACGACCTGGTCACATTCAATTCGCTGTTCTTCAAATTGAACTTCCTGGCGTTCAGAAATCTCTTTTATTTCATTTTGTTCAATAATAGAGGCCAGTGATATACCTCTAAGAAATTGATTGATCTGCTCACTAAGATCTTGCCACAACTGATGTGTTAAACAGGTCTGTCCGTCATCGCAATTACCCTGACCTTGACATCGAGTAGCATCCATTGGCTCATTAACAGCCAAAATAACTTCAGCGATACTAATATCACTAGCATCTCTTCCTAATAAGTAACCACCGCCAGGTCCTCTAACACTACTAACCAGTCCATTTTTGCGTAATTTGGAAAAAAGTTGTTCCAAATATGACAATGAAATATCCTGTCTCACTGAAATATCCGCTAAAGAAATTGGATCTCGTTTACTCTTTAAAGCAACATCCAAAATCGCAGTTACGGCATATCGTCCTTTAGTGGTTAGTTTCATATTCTAGCTCCTCAAAATAATACCTGACTAAATTAATAAGTTATTATCCAATAACCTAGTATTTTAGTCAACTAATATCCTATTTATAGTTTATAATATTTCACCCATATTCATTAACATTTTACTTACAGTTAACAACATTCTGTTTGCAGTTAACAGTATTTTCATCACAAAATCAAGTGAGGGTTTATCCTTTATTCTCATCTATTTTAACATTGACTGACTTGAGAAACCCTCTCAAAATATTGATTTCGGCCTCATCTAAAGTAGTTCGGCCGAATATACGTCGGATCCGTTTCATCAAATGTTTTGGCTGCTCTGCATCGAGAAATTCAGTTTTGATCATTGTTTGTTCTATATGAGAATAAAAACCCTCCACATAGGCCATGGAAGCTGGTACAGCTTTATTTTCTTTAGTTGTTATTGGTGGTGTTTGCTCATTTTCAAGGAATTTCATTCGAAGTTCATAACCAATCACTTGCACAGCCATAGCCAGATTTAACGAGCTATATTCAGGATTTGCCGGAATATAGACCTGTTTGTGACAATGTTGCAATTCTTCATTAGTCAATCCTGAATCTTCTCGACCAAATACTAAAGCAACTTTTCCTTCTGAAACATTTCCTGCTAAATAATCATCCGCTATCGTTTTAGCTAATTCATGTGGCGTAGTCATGGGCCAATCTAAGTAACGCGATCTGGCGCTGGCTCCAATCACCCAACTACAATCACTGATCGCTTCGTCAAGGGTTGTTACCACCTGTGAATTATAAAGTACATCTCCCGCGCTGGAAGCTCTTTCGGTGGCTTCTGCCGAAGGATAATTTTTAGGTTTAACCAGACAAAGTTTTTTTATACCCATGGTTTTCATAGCGCGAGCAACAGCACCAATATTACCCGGATGAGAAGTCTCGACCAGCACAATCTTTATACGGTCTAACATAGAAAAAACCAATGGATTAGAACAAAATAGAAACTAAAGTGAGATCATATCAAAACCTGGCTTAAATGAAACATTTATATACTCAAACTACCTGAAAATTCGTATTTCCAGCTAGTTTCAGTATAAGAGCAAACATTCAACTATATTTTCCCAACAGTTAAAATATAAAACCGCTTAAAAAAGTGCATCAAACCTTGCGATTCAATAGAATTCTGATATGATTTTGCCCAATTCAGGCTTTAACACCTTGTGTTAGCGCCACGTTCTTTAAAATCAGGCCCTTTAAGTCAGGCTCTAAGTCGGACTCTTTAAAATAAGGATAAGTCACTATGCATGCCTTTGTTAATATTGCCGTGAATGCAGCCCGTACTGCTGGCACTCTACTAAGACGCGCCCAAAACGATCTTGATAAAATCGACTGGTCATCAAAAAAGCGTAATGACTATGTTACAAGCGCCGATCGTGCAGCTGAGAACCTGATTTGTTCTACTATTCGCGAATACTATCCAGATCATCTTATTTATGCAGAAGAATCCGGGCGTAGTGGAAACTCCGAAAGCGAAGTTGAGTGGATTATCGATCCACTTGATGGCACCACTAATTTTATGCACGGAAATCCTCATTTTTGTATCTCAATTGGCGTTAAAGTCAAAAATAGAATTGAACATGCTGTGGTCTATGATCCCCTTCGTGAAGAACTCTTTACCGCTACTCGTGGTGAAGGAGCTCAACTAAATAATTCACGTATTCGAATAGGCAAACACAAACATCTTGAGGCTTGCTTATTAGCAACCGGGTTTCCTTTTAAAGATCATAAACGTCTACCCATTTGGCAAAAAACCTTCAATGCCCTTTTCTTAGAATGCTCAGATGTACGTAGAGCAGGTTCAGCTGCGCTTGATTTAGCCTATGTTGCAGCCGGTAGATTAGATGGATTCTGGGAATTTGGCCTGAGTCCGTGGGACATAGCTGCCGGCTCTTTGCTGGTAACTGAAGCAGGTGGTATCGTTGAAGATATTCAAGGCAAAGCAGATTTTCTTTCAACAGGAAACATCATTTGCGCTAATCCAAAAGTCTTTAAAGCTATGCTGCAAAAAGTGACTCCCATATTGAAAGGATTTTAATACAATTTGAGAGTTAAAGGGACTTTAACATCATAAAGACCTCTTCTCTGCTTTGTTGAGTGAAAAAAGATGCAAATATTCATGTAACCTGTTGAAATACAATGCTTCTGTAGCAATTATATCTATATCGAACAGGTTATATGAGTGCCCACATCCCAGCTAGCAACCCGTCTCTAAAGGGACAGCGAGTCAATCAAATAATCCATAAAGATGTATAGACTTCCAATGAATTCTGGAATTGCCAAACTTTGATTGTCCCCTGGCAGAGCTGGGGGTTTACCTTTTTTTAATTAACAATGGGAAGAACAGTGTATTTCATTAATAGCTTCAAATTCCTTTTTCGCCATTGAAAGCTGTTTTTTCTTTTCCGCCCACGCATTATGTAATGCTTCTAAATAGTTCACAGGAGTATCGAGAGCAAGGTATCTCATTTCATCGCCATGTTGTCGGCCAAGCTGATAGCGAATGGAAATTTCTATTTCCTGGAAAAACTCGTCAATACTTTTACTTTCAAACAAATCCGCCTCAATATCATCCGCCATTTCATGCAGTATACTGGCAAACTGGGTTTTAATATTTGCAAATTTTATCATATGTAACTCAATTGATACAAAGTTGAACACAGTATCCAACTTTGTATCGCAATGAACTAGTGAGGTTGCATGAGATCAAACAGATTCGATGTGAGTTAGGAATGAGTTCAGAGGACTACGATGTGAGTAAGACATGAAAAAGCTTGAATAACAAATAGTTACAAGGTTATGGGAACGTTAACTCGATAGCCTCTAACTGGGTTTCTCCATTTGTTGGTCGGCTTGAGAACATTAAAGAGGCATCGCTATTACAATATTATTCCAGACTGTCTATTTATCAATACCATCGTCAAGAGGTTCTCCGCTGCATGGGGTTTTCCGAGATGTTCCCGGATTCTTTCCTTTACGGAAGTGTGATCTGAAGTCTCGGGTGTTTTGGCCATATTGGCTCGAATGGGGTTTAAGTCTACGTAGGCCATGCAGGTTATTTATAAGGATATAAAGTATGCAGATTTTGCAGGACGCAAAAATCTGTCATAAGAGCCGCTTCATCCAGTAAGGCCTGGGATTTGAATCTGCCTTCCCAGAACCTACCAGTACACTTGTACCCCAGGGCACCCTCTCTGCCTTCGTCATTCACCTTGTCTTCCTTATTCGCCAGTCTTGCCAGATGTTCATTCAAGCAACGCATAAACCAGCTTAAATCCGAGAGTCGTTCACGCCATTTCTCAGTTTGAGTGTCTAACATC
>JBFFIY010000183.1:0-9275 GCA_041556195.1 Enterobacterales bacterium | reverse complement strand
GTAGTAGACCGACTTAATCTTCTTTCAACCGTCTTCTCAATTGACGTTTGTTCCTATGCGATAATGACAATTTTTTGCGTCCTGCAAAAATTGCATACATTACGTCCCTGTAAATATCGAATCATTATCATCTAGTGATTCGCTTATCTCCCGATGAATCCAAGGTTTTGAGCCACGGACTATGAGGACAGCCTAATCTTAAATTATAAAAATAGATAACTAGAATAATATGTTCGTCTGCTCTGAATTTTTCGATGTTTAACAATTTTTTTATAAACGGCTGGGAATTTTCAGATTCGGCTGGCAAAACCCAAAATTCATGTATGACAAAACTCGGATCCCCGATTTTTCTAATTGTTTTTGAAGGAATTATGTTTTAAGTGGGAGATTCAAAGGGTGAAGACTTACCCTGGCCATTCATCCATTTAAGTCCAATTTTTAATGCAATGGATTTGATGATGTCTTTAGAACCTACCAACCGAAAATGACGTTTTCCAAAGTGATTAACTTGATTCATCCATGTGTCGGGTTCTATTTGTAATCGACTTAAAATGGGTTTGAGATTCATGGGAATTGAACCCGCTTTATTGGTTCTTATGGCTCTGCCAGTCCAGTCAATAAGTTCCAGATAATCGTTAAGATAAAAAGGAATGCCCTGACTGTTGGAGTTGTCTCCATCCATCACTAATAAATTATCAGCTTGGTGTGATTTGCCCAGGTGTTGTCGTATCCTTTCTCTAACGGAGGTATGTTCTGAAGTTTCCGGTGTTTTAGCCATATTTGCTCTTATAGGGTTTAAGTCTACATATGCCATGCACGTCATTAAAGCGGTTTCATCCAGCAAAGCCTGGGACTTGAATCGACCCTCCCAGAAACGACCTGTACATTTATCTTCCTTATTGGCCATTTTAGCAATATGCTCATTGAGACAACGCATGAACCAGCTTAAGTCTGATAAGCGATTACGCCAGATTTCAGTCATGGTATCTAATGCTGTTTTTTCTATCTCAGTTAACGCTATCCCTGCTTGGTATGAACTGACCAGAGCACCTCCAGAATAAAGTTTTTGCCAACGCTGAATCACCTCTGCTTGTGACCATTGTTTAGATTCTTCCGGTGATAACCGAAGCACAAGATGGTAGTGGTTCGATATTTACAGGGACGTAATGTATGCAATTTTTGCAGGACGCAAAAAATTGTCATAATTGCGTAAGCACAAATATCAATTGAAAAGGCAGAAGAAAGTTCATTAATTCTGTCAACAATCCATTGCCTTCGATGTTCAAATGACTTTCCTGAAAAATCATCTTTACCACAGAGAAAAGCTCTTCGTACGCAACGACCAATGCAATGATAATAAGGGGTATCTGAAACTGAAACGATATTTTGACGGGGTTGTGTCATGTTGTTTCCTCCTGAAACGATGTTTATACAATCCTTGTACTTGATTAAAGTATATGAAACGGGTTAGATTGTCAAAATAAGATTAGGGTGTCCCACAAATGTCAAGTATTGCCGCATGGGAAATATGGCAGGAATATCAAATGGTATGGGCAGTAATTATCGCTTTATCTCAGGTTATAACTGCTATTAAGCCTTTTCTGCCTTTTAGGCAAAGATTAAAACCGATTAGAAACAATGATAGGACACCCTAAAGTTGAAAACTAAAAAGTGTTTAGATATCAATAAGTTTAAATTATTTGTCTTTAAATAGCAGAAAAAAGCATCCAATAGCCCCGCCAGAAATGACGGGGCTTTTTATATTCTGGACGATGTTTTTTATGGATTGGCTCTAATCTTTATCCCACAGCTCATCCACTAAATCCCTGATAACCGATTTTTCATGATGTTTAAGTTCCAGGATTTTTTTAAATAATCCTTCTGGTTGCGGTGTCAGGGTCAATACCAGGCAACCTTGCATGATTCTGGCTGTAAGAGGCAGACTGATTTCAGATATTGCCTCAATCTCAGATGTGGCTATTTTGCGATCTTTTTACAATATTTCCCATAAAGAAGAAAAATCTTCGTTTGCGTCCGGTTTAGTTTTGGGTGTAGATTTTTTCTTTTCCTGGGTATGGAGCTCTCTAAAAGTAAACCGAGAATAACTTCTTCCTTCCTGCAATAAATCTTCAAGTTTTATCTCTTTGAAATGAACCTCGTCATCCATAATGACGATCTTACCTTTTCTATAGGGTAATGTAGGTGTTAACAGAGTAGCTGGCTGACCTATATGGGGAAGAGAGGGTAATAAAAGAGAGCTATGTTTGGCAGATGTTTCATCTCCATGTTGTTTCATACTGGTTGTAACTGGCTCAGCATTTGGAGCTATGAGTTGTATACCAGCCTGTAGATCATTGGAAGATTCTCTTTTTATCCAGCGAATAATGCCAATATTCCAAATTTCTTTGCCAGTTTCATCAAGCTCAAAAATACCAATAATCTCATCTGTTTGAGTTTGCTTAGGTAACAAACCATCTAGTTGAAGGCAATAACCACCTGGACTAATATTAAGAATGGTCGCATCAACTTTTTGATACTCGCGAGGGGGTTTGCTGTCACTCTTTTGGACCGAAGTTAAATGATAACTTTTTTGTAGGGCTTCTGAATCATTAATGGATACTTTGGGTTTAAATCTTTTAGACCACTGATCTTCATTTTCATCCCTACTTACCTGGCCGTGAGAGGAAGCATTTTTAGATTCATGTTGTATCATAGCATCATGATTATCAAGAACCCTTACATCTTTGAGGCTTCCTTCTAGTGTTGAAAGGGCGTCTTCTGAGGAGCCGTAGGACATTTCAGCCATTCCTGAGGCATTTGCTGCTATTTGCCGAGGGGACATGAGTCTTTCTTTTCCCTTTTTAATAAGATAATGGGTTGAAGCCAGTCCTATGGCGATTTCCAGTTCATCTTTACAGGGGGTTCTGGAAAAAGAACGAGTAGCCATGTTTCCTAATGCATTAATCAGATGTCTAATCAACACCTTAGAAAGCCCCTTCGGTTTTGTGTCTGTTTGTTCGAGACAGGATTGCAGAAAGAGCAGTAGCTTTTGAACACTGATACCTAAGTAATTATGATCATTATTTTCTGTGAGTAAACTGCGGTGAAAAGGAGCCGAATTCGAGCGCAGGTTAACCACAAACTCATATTCTTCGCCGATTGGAATAACGCTAATGCTAGGGGTTAAGCTTATCTTTTTTGAAAGATCGAGAGCATCGAACTGAATTGACCAAAAATCAGCTGTTCGGAGCTGATTTGGATTGCATAGTGCTAACAACAAACTAGATTTGTAGATGTTCCTGAGAGAGGCTTCCTTTTTAGGCTTCGGAAGTGAAACCGAGGTACGATCCAGATTGTTAAATTCTGCTAGTTGGAAAAGTGTATGCAGTTCTTGCCAAAGCCGCTTTGGTGGGGTCAGATAGAGTTGATAGCAATGACCTATTAACCGCGATAAGTAATACATTGCATATGTCATTGCCGATCCCAATAATTTTTTATTGATGGAAACTTTTAAATCTTTAAGATGTTTCTCGATAATGGCTTTGTAAGCTAATGCTTGTTCGTTCAGCATGGCACGTGCCAATTCAGCGATTTTTGTTTGTTTAGGAGGAAGCGATGCGCTTGTATGATGAAAATGTTGCTCTAAGTTATTGTAGAGGCGTTCTATTTCTGGTTGTAATGCCAATAAAAATTTCAATCTTATAGAAGGATCTAGTTTCATACCATTGGATTGACTGAGACGCGTATAAATTTGTTTGGCCATCTCTCCGGTATTGGCTCTGGGCAAAGCCGCAAGCCAGGATTGTATTTGCCTGGGAGAATAACTATTTAAATCGGTGACCGAGACAGTCTGCGGTCTAATACTTAGTCCCGTCTCGCCTACAATGATACGCATATTTCTCGGCTACTCTGCTATAGAAAAAAATTGCTATTAGATGAAATTGGAGAATATTTTAAGTAAAAGTGCTTCACTTTAATCACCTGTTAGAAAAATTTATGATTATATTAAATAAATAGTTCATAAACAGTTATTTGTCAGATTTTAATGCTTAAAAGTGTAAAATAAAGTAAAGGTTGGTTATAACCGGCCTTTTTTTAGGTTTTTAGGTATATCTATAAAGTAATTCTCAAATCTACTGGCCATTTACTAGCAGCTCCTGGAATTTCTTTGACAAGTTTTGGTACTAAAAATCCCGGTAGAATTTCCAATAACTCTTTCATTAGTGCTCTGGCTTGCTGATTTGTGACTGAAAAATGAGCCGCACCTTCTACTTTATCCAGTTGGTGTAGATAATAGGGCATCACGTGAGCTTGAAAAAGAATTTCCGACAGTTCTGCCAGAGCAGAGACAGAATCATTAATGCCTTTTAGTAATACACTTTGGTTAAGTAGTGTTACTCCTGCCTGTTTCAGGTTCACCAATCCCTCCATGACCTCAGCATTTATTTCATTGGCATGATTAGCATGGGTCACTAAAATTGTTTGTAAAGGTAATTGAGAAAAATTATCAACAAAGCGTTTGGTGATCCTTGCTGGCAACACAATCGGTATTCGGGAATGAATTCTGAGCCTTTTCAGGGTTTTTATTGGGCTAATTTGACAGAATAGCCGATGCAAATACTCGTCATCCATCACCAGAGGATCGCCGCCACTTAATATGAGCTCGTTGACTTGTGGATGTTTTAGCAGATAATCCACTATTTCCTGAATTCCAGATTTTCCCGGTAGATAATCCTGATAGGGAAAGTGTCGCCTGAAACAATAACGGCAATTAATGGCGCAAGCACCACTTAAAATGAGCAAAACACGATTGTGGTATTTATGCAGTAGGCTTTTGGATGCAGGGTGTTCTTGCAAAGGATTTTTACTAAATCCATTAACCTGCTTAAATTCATCATCCTGAGCAAGTACCTGTAGTAGCAGCGGATCTTCAGGATCGCCAGATTTCATGCGGGAAACAAATGACCAGGGAACGCGCGTTTTGAATAGTTGGCTGGCATCTTTCTGGATAGATAGCTGTTTTGTAGATAGATTTAATGTCTTTAATAGCTGTTCTACTGAACTTATCCCATGTGAGAGTTGTGTTTTCCAGGGTTGAGACTGCCAGTCTAGTTTAAAACTTGGTATGATATGACTCTTTTTCATGGTTCAACTATTTAATGGTTTAACAATTTAAGTTCAGGTTTAGTAATTTTCCTGTTCAATAAATACATAAAATAAAACAGGAACAAGTCATGGCGACATATAGCACCAATGAATTCAAAAGTGGATTAAAATTTATGCAAGATGGTGATCCTTGCTCCATTGTAGAGAACGAATTTGTTAAACCAGGCAAAGGCCAGGCATTTAACCGAGTCAAAATTCGTAACTTAATCAACGGACGAATTGTCGAAAGAACGTTTAAATCTGGCGAATCCGTTGAAGCAGCCGATGTAATGGATGTTAGCCGCCAGTATCTCTACAACGATGGTGAATTTTGGTATTTCATGGATCCTATCACTTTTGAACAGGTTAGTGCAGATGCAAAAGCGATTGGTGACAATCACAAATGGCTGATGGAACAGGAAATGTGTGAAGTCACACTATGGAACGATACTCCTATTGCTATTACCCTACCCAATTTTGTCGTGCTCGAAGTTACAGATACCGATCCGGGGTTAAAAGGTGACACCTCAAGCGGCGGCACTAAACCTGCAACCTTATCAACGGGTTATGTGTTAAATGTACCTCTATTTATTAATATAGGAGATCGACTTAAAGTTGATACCCGTACAGGTGCATATGTATCCAGATCGAAAGATTAATACTCTATGGCGACCCACTGCCAGTATTGAAGCAATAAAAGAAAAATCCCGAGTCCTTGCCCAGATCCGGGATTTTTTTGCTTCTAGAGAAGTGATTGAAGTTGATACACCGATATTATCTCATTACACAGTAACCGACGTTCATTTACATCCTGTTAAAGCCAGGTTACAGCTACAGGGAAAAAATCATCAGGGTTGGTTACAAACCTCTCCAGAATTTGCAATGAAACGATTGTTAGCCGCCGGAGTGGGTGATTGTTATCAAATATTTAAAGCCTTCAGGAGCGATGAAACCGGCCGTTATCATAATCCTGAGTTTACTTTGTTAGAATGGTATCGACTCGATTTTGATCATAAACAGCTCATGGTAGAAATTGATGAACTATTACAACAAATCCTGGATTGTCCCACCGCAGAGTACCTGGAGTATCAGTCATTATTTGTTGATTACTTTAAACTGGATCCATTAAACACTAATTGTGAACAACTTCATTGTTGTGCAGAGCAATATCTGGGAAATGTGCCTGAAATGCAACAACAGGATGATTATCTTCAAATGTTATTTAGTATGGTTATTGAGAAACGAATTGGGTTAGAAAAGCCATGTTTTGTTAGTGGATTTCCCGCTTCACAAGCATCTCTTGCTAGACTTGAGCCGGAAAATCCACAATTATCTCGTCGGTTTGAGTTGTATTATAAAGGTGTTGAATTAGCCAATGGTTTCCATGAGCTAACGGATCCCAATGAACACATACAACGTTTTGAAATAGATAATCAGATCCGGGCAGACAAAGGTTTGCCTCAGGTAGAAATAGACCACAATTTCATCTCTGCGCTTGAGTCTGGTTTTCCTGATTGCTCTGGAGTAGCTTTAGGCATCGATCGACTATTAATGATCAGAATGAATGCTGAGCATATCAATCAGGTACAGACTTTTCCGTTTGATAGGGCTTAGAAGGGCAGAACCGAGAATCGAGATACGAGTTATGAGAAAGAGATAAAAGATATAAGTTTGATTGTTTGGGTTGAATTGATAGTTTTTCGCACCTCGCACCTCGCACCTCGCACCTCGCACCTCGCACCTCGCACCTCTAGGCCAGTTTTCCTATTTCTTCACCCATTTTCAATACCTGGCCAGGTTTTATGTGCTCATTAAAAGTCATGGCATCCTTTTGAAACAGAAGAATGACAGTTGAGCCTAATTTAAAGCGCCCCATTTCATCACCCTTGCTTAATTTTGGTGAATTAGTTGCAGGGTAGATGGTTACATCTACATTTTTGCGAGAGGGGGGAGTGACCGTTCCATGCCAGACAGTTTCAACACTACCCACAATAGTTGCACCGACAAGAATTTCAGCCATAAGCCCTATATCCGTATCAAAAATGCACACAACTCGTTCATTTCGAGCAAAAAGATTAGGTACATTTCGAGCCGTCAGGGGGTTAACCGAAAACAACTGTCCAGGTATATGATGCATGGAAAGTAGTTTTCCGGAGATTGGCATATGCACACGGTGATAATCTTTGGGTGATAAATAAATGGTGGTAAAAAGACCATTTTGGAATTTGTTTGCAAGCTCATCATTTCCACCTAGCAGATCGGAAGTGGAAAAATTATGGCCTTTGGCCTGAATTAAGCGATCTTCAACAATAGCTCCAATTTGGCTGACCTTGCCATCAGCAGGGCTGGCAATCAGATTGTCACCGCAAATACTTCTAGCACCTGATTTTAATTTCCGGGTGAAAAAATCATTAAAAGTGGCAAATGAGGCCGTGTCAGAATTCGCCGCTTCAGCCATATTAACCTGATAACGTTTAACGAATTTATTAATCATTGTATGAGTAACATTACCTAATTCCTTATCAGCCAGACGTCCCAATAACTGGGAAAGGCCATGTTGGGGGATTAAATATTGTGGAATTATTTTTAAACGTTCCAAGTTCAAGCCAGAGCTCCAAAGAAGTTTATACGTGAATGATTAGGGGTATATTATACCTTAACTTGAGTTTTATACCCAAGCGCATCAAAACTTAAATAACCAAAATTAAACAAATAAAAGATTGACGGTTTATAAATTCGTTTGCTAGTATCAAATCATGATAAAAATTATTTCACAAATTCAGCAGTCTACAGCTGTACAACACCACCACCATCATCGATATCGATGACGGTGCTTTTGCGTATGACTTAGAATACGAATAAAAATCAAAGCCCCGTTTACAAAAGTAACCGGGGCTTTTTTTGTGCCTTTAAAAACAGACAGAAGGAAAATAACAATGACATTAAAACTTGTACTACCAAAAGGGCGAATTAATACCAAGGTTCTACAACTATTATCCGATTGCGGAATTGAAGTTATAGGTGATGAGAGAAATTATCGTCCTAAGGCCGTAGGGTTCGACTTAGAAATAAAACTATTAAAAAGTCAAAACATACCTTCACTGGTTGAAATGGGACAACATGATATTGGTTTTGCAGGTCTTGATTGGATCAGGGAGAGATCAGCTAAAGTTGAAATTTTGAAAGACTTAAAATATGACCCAGTGAGACTGGTGACTTGTATTCCTGAAAATTGGGAATGGGAAGAAATGAAAAATAGAACACTGGTGGTAGCTTCCGAATATAAAAATATCAGTACAGAGTATCTCAATAAGTTAGACATCAATTATAAGTTATTAAGATCGTACGGAGCAACTGAGGTTTTCCCACCTGAAGATGCGGATATGATCATAGATAACACATCAACCGGTACCACGATAAATGCCAATCGATTGAAAATCATTGATACGGTAATGGAAAGCACTACGCAATTTATTGCTAATGATATGGCTTTAAAAGACTCTGGAAAACGTCAAGACATAGAAGACTTGTTAACACTTATGCAAGCCGTTATCAATGGAAGAGAAAAAGTGTTACTTGAAATGAATTGTATTAATGAAAAACTGGAAATCATTGTTGATTTGTTGCCGGCTATGCGTTATCCGACAGTCTCAAGTCTTTATCAGGAAAGAGGTTTTGCCATAAAAACTGCGGTTGATAAAAAAGAAATAAGAGCATTAATACCACAGTTGGTGTCTGCCGGGGCAACAGATATTTTAGAAACACCTATAAGAAAAGCTCTATAAAAGAGGATACGTAAGTGGAACCTGTTCTTAAGCTGGATTTTAACGAAAGAAGCGACAAACCTAGTCTGTTAGCAAAAGATTACTCCTATGGTGAATTATTATGGAAGTATCCAGATAGAACGATATTAGAAAGAGAAATAGAAAAAAAACATCAACTAAAGCAATTGAAAGTACTTTGTACAAATGGTGGTGATGAAGCTATTGCTTTGCTTATGCGTATCATTAATGAGAAATCACAGTTTATTCTTCCTCTGCCAGCATTCTCACAATATACCTTTGGCATTAAAAGCTGGAAGCTAAAAGGCATTTTGGTCAAACCAAAGGAAGATTTATCAATTGATATAG
>JBFFIY010000182.1:0-9289 GCA_041556195.1 Enterobacterales bacterium | reverse complement strand
GTGGACATAAATAACTAATACTGCACTTTTGCTTACAGGACGTAAGTAAGGGGCGTGAGCAGGATGCGGAAGCTTCAAGCCTCGAATATGGACGCTTCTTGACTTGCTGAAACCTGCATTTCCAGGTATCACGGGTATAAGTGCTTACAGGTTCAAATTGAATGTTAAATTTATATTGTGGTTAATAGAGTTGGTTCAATCATAATTTTGTTTTGGAGGATAGTGGCAAATGGGTGCTAGAAAAATCGACAACCTGATTGTAAAAAGTTATCACCAGGCTGCGATATCTGCGGCCCATGATAAAGCTAAAGCTTTGGCACTTTTTGTGTCTCCTATTACTAAAAATGCCATGGTAGAAAATAGCGCATTTATTATTTTACCACGTGATGAAAGTGTTTCTGCTATGGAAGATTTACTGGAAGCTGTAGCTCACCAAAAATTTATTGACTGGTGTGAAAGTGAAAATAATAAAGTTGAAAAGGCAACAGTCAACGAAAAGAAAATTAGCAAACTAGACTTACTCAGAATTTCAAATGAATGAGCTGTGATGTATATACCCCAAATCAGGCATTATGAATGATTAGGAGTATAGACTAAACAATCACTAGAAAAGGTAGTTGTTATGATAAGAAATATTGAAGCGTTAAAACAAGATATATTTAGTTTGTTTAAGGAACAAAAATTAAGGGCTGGTGAAGATTTAGATGCAAATAATTTGTATCAGTTTTACCTACCCTCATTACACCCCTTAGAGAAAAAATCGCTTGTGGAAGCCATAGTACAGTTGATTGATAAAAAACTATTGGAACAATCAGAGCAAAGTGATTTATTTACTCTCCGCCTCACGAAAAAAGGAGAAAATGTGTTATATGGGGCTGGTGCCAGTAAATCTACTAAAGAAATTATGCATGAACTATTAGTTCTCTTTAACAGAGGTAAAGGCATCAGAACCGTTGATGACGGGAATGTTGTCGATTATGAGAAGATAAAAAGTTATCAACAAGAACTTAATGTTATAGAACAAATTCGTTTCGCTGAGGCAGGTGGTCTCTTACTGTCAAGAGGTTATGCAGAAGCTGCCACGCTGAACCTGGATGCTTCTCATTTAAATTGACATTATCAAGGGTATATTATTATTCATACTGCCTTATTCAGAATCTACCCAGGGATCCTGAATAAGGCATTGTATGAATGTATAGATTACTAGTTCCACGTAATCTAAGTAGCTACGCCCTGTAGGCACAGATCTCCAGTTCCAGACGTAATCTAAGTAGCTACGTCCTGTAGGCACAGATTACCGGTTCCAGACGTAATCTAAGTAGCTACGTCCTGTAGGCACAGATTACCGGTTCCAGACGTAATTTAAGTACCTACGTCCTGTAGACAATACCCAAAGCATTTGCTCTGCTTATATAGCAGCAGATTCTGACTCGTTCTCTTCAAATGTTACAAAGCTTTATTCAGAAAGAAAATTATTCTTTCTCCACGGATGGAGTGTATGCAGTAGCGATGTCGGTAGTATTGCCTATCCATGAATTCAACGGATAGAAAATGTCATGTTGATGAAAACATAAAGTTTGATGGAAGATAATAACAGAACTAAAAATTGAGCAACTTATAAACGCGAGCAACTTAGAAGCGCGAGGAACTTAGAAAGGCGGATAATTGAGAAAATGATAATTTCAATATTAAATTTTTCAGAAATATCGGATGCTGATGTACAAGTGGTACTAAAAAGACTTGATAGCCGTTTAACCGAATGTTGTTTTCCAAATACAGGGTCATCAGGCATTTTACAACTAGAAAATACCGATGATTTATCGTTAATTAATTTAAAAAATAGTGAAGAAAATGGCATTATTTACTTATGGGGAGGCAAGCCGGATCTGACAAGTGCAATTCGTTTTCATAACAAACATTGTGCTGACAATCGTTATGGTTTTGTTTTTACAGCTATTTCACCCGCGCTTGGTGAATGTTGGTCAGAGAGCCTGTTTTTAGAATCTATTCAATTATTGATGTCAGAAAGATTTGGGTTACCTGAACCTGTGGATACCTCAGATCAACAGAGAGATTTTGCAATTTAGGTTTGATTAAAGCGTGATAAGTCAATGTCTTTGTTCAAACTTAACCTGAATTCGGGATAATTTATCCTTCCGATGGTATGTCGCAATTCAGGTAAGAGCATGAATTTATCTGTTTTAGTCATCTCTTTGATGAGAAATGTTTAAATTTCTTATAGAATAAAGTTCTTTGAAGACCCATCTCTTTATTCCGGGGAATTTTTTGTCATTATCATCAGTTCAGCCTTTAACTTTGATCTGTAATGCCAGGATCTACTCACCTGAATATCTGGGTGTGCAAAACCTGCTAATTGCTGCAGGTAAAATTATTGCGATTTCAACTCAACCCATCGAACTACCTGACATTCTAAAAATTGAAAAAATAAATGTTGAAGGCAAAAGATTATTGCCTGGTATTATTGATTGCCATGCCCATATCACTGGCGGTGGTGGAGAGTCAGGCTTTTCATCTCAAGTAGCCCCTGTCCCTATTGCTGATTTTACCAGATTTGGTGTTACCACTGTTGTGGGTTTATTAGGTACAGATGATACGACTCGTAGTACCGAAAGCCTGCTAGCTCGAGTTTATGCTTTGCGAGAACAGGGTCTTTCAGCATTCTGTTGGACGGGTGGATATCACCTCCCATTAACCACACTCACTAACAGTGCAAAAACGGACATAGTTTATTTAGAACCAGTCATTGGAATAGGCGAGTTTGCCATTAGTGATCATCGTTCGAGCCAGCCAACTTATGAAGAAATCATTCGATTAGCCAGTGAGACACATGTGGCTGGATTAATGACCGGTAAGGCCGGCGTCATTCATTTTCACCTGGGCGATGGAGAGCGAAAGTTGGAGTTGATTGAACGTGCATTAGCAGAAACAGAGCTACCCGCCAGAGTTTTTCATGCAACCCATGTGAACAGAAATATCCCCCTATTTGATGATAGTTGCCGTTTATTAGAAAAAGGGTGTTACATTGATATTACAGCCTTTCCTAAAGGAACCGCTGAGCCCGGGATAGAAGCTGATGAGGCTATACTCAAGATAATTGATAGAGATTTACCTCTTAGCCAAATTACTGTAAGTTCCGATGGTGGTGGATGCCTACCCTGTTTTAATCAGCAAGGTGAAATTACTCATATGGATATAGGTAGTGCTGAAACTTTAATACAGACTTTACAAAGTTTGTTAGATAAAGGACAAAAATTAGAAACAATTTTGCCACTATTTACTCAAAATGTGGCAAGATTATTACGTTTTACAGGTAAAGGTCAGATCCAGGTTGGATATGATGCAGATCTAATTGTATTAGATGAATATAATCAGGTTTCTGATGTCATGGGGTGGGGCGATGGTTTGTCCGTATGGGCGAATACGAGTAATGAATCAAGAGGTTAATATGTGTCCAGCAAAAGTTTTGGAAGGTGAACAACGGGGTTATGTCATACCTATTGGTGGTGGAGAAGAACGACTAAACACCCCCATCATTTTACAACGATTTGTGGAACTGTGTGGTTCAAAAAGGGGGGAAGCAAAGGATGTTAGTATTGTCATTATTCCTACCGCATCACAATTAGAAGATACTGGAGACAATTATATTGAAGTATTTAAAAAACTCGGTGTCTCTCGGGTTGTTTCTTTAAATATTAATTCACGAGCAGATGCACAACGTGAAGATTTTGTAGAACAAATTTCAAATGCTACTGGAATTTTCATGACAGGTGGTAACCAATTGCGACTATCCACTATTTTAGGTGGAACACCTATTGCTCAAGCGATCCGTTATGCCAATGCGGCAGGAGTTCATGTTGCTGGCACTTCTGCTGGTGCTGCTATTATGCCAGAGCACATGATCTCAGGCGGCCCAACAGGTTCATTACCCAATGAGCAAGGTGTCACCCTCACTCCGGGGTTAGGGTTAATCAACAAAGTTATTTTAGATCAGCACTTTAGCCAGAGAAATCGACTTGGCAGGCTATTGTCTGCTGTTTCCTATAATCCTTTTGCATCGGGTATCGGGATCTGTGAAGATACAGCAGCTTTTATAACGCCCGAAGGTGTTGTTGATGTAGTTGGTAGCGGAGTCGTAACGGTAATTGACCCGTCACAAGTAGAATATAGTTCAATGGCTGAAGCCAGAGAAGGTGAATCTATTACTCTAATAGGTTTGAAGTTACATATGCTGAGCCATGGCTCAAGTTATGATTTGAACAGCCGAATAGCTAAACCTTCTTTTGCTTGATGTGTCTCTCCTTGAAGTAATGAGATGTATTTCCAGAAAAGAATGGCTATAGACAAATACGGCTTTCCTTCCTAGTATTTGAGTATTCGCGTCAAAACTGGAATTAAAGCCATTTTGTCTTAAAGTTTTCACTCTCCACAAGGAATTTTATATGAAAATAGTCTCTTCCGATGTTTATGTTGGCCCCAATATTTACGCTCATTTTCCTGTTATAAGGCATATTGTTGAGTTGGGCGTATTGGAGCAATTCCCTTCTGTCAAATTGGGAGAAGCATTTATTGAAGGATTAATATCAGCATTGCCAGGTTTAGCTGAACATGGTTGTTCTTATGGTGAAGCTGGTGGTTTTATTCGCCGTTTGAAAGAAGATGAAGGAACCTGGATGGCGCACATCTGGGAGCATGTAACGCTTGAGCTACAAGGAATGGCTGGCACTGAAGTGACTTTTGGCAAAACTCGTTCGACTGGCGAAGAAGGTCAATACAACATGGTTTTCCAGTATCAGCAGCGCGATGTGGGCCTGGAGGCTGCGGATCTGGCACGAAATTTGTTGATTTCTTTGTTGCCAGAAGACTTGCCCCCTCAACTTGACACCAAACTTGAAGAAGATTTTGATTTTGCAGATGAACTGGCTAATTTTATCCGTTATGCCCAGAAAAAAGAATTTGGACCCAGTACTGGTTCATTGGTGTGTGCCGCAGAAGCCAGAGGCATTCCCTGGTTGCGATTGAACGAATATAGTCTGGTGCAATTTGGTCATGGAAAATATCAACAACGGATCCAGGCAACCATTACCAGTCAAACTAAACACATAGCCGTAGAAATTTCCTGTGATAAAGAAGATACCCATAATTTGCTCAGCGATTTAGGTCTACCTGTCCCGAAGCAATACACGGTTTATTCAGAAAGCCGGGCCGTTAGAGCGGCCAAACGCATTGGATACCCAGTGGTTCTAAAACCTCTTAATGCGAATCATGGTCGTGGTGTATCCATTAATTTAACCGATGAAGAACAGATCAAGACTGCTTTTAATTTTGCACGAGAACATGGCACAGGCAGAGCTGTTCTGGTCGAATCGTTTTTAACGGGATTAGATCATCGCATGTTAGTGGTTAATGGCGAACTCGTGGCAGTTGCTAAACGAGTCCCTGGTCATGTGGTGGGCGATGGTAAAAGTACGATTTCTGAGCTGATAGATATTGTTAATCAAGATCCCTTACGAGGTGTTGGCCATGAAAAGGTACTCACGCAATTGGAACTGGATAAACAAGCCAGGCGTTTATTAGCTGAGGCTGATTATGATGAAAATACCGTCTTAGCCGATGGTGATATTTTTTATTTGAGATCAACGGCCAACCTTTCCACTGGTGGAACCGCCATTGACATGACCGATGTGATTCACCCTGATAACAAAGTCATGGCAGAAAGAGCGGTTAATGCCGTGGGTCTGGATGTTGGCGGTGTTGACTTTTTAACCTCAGACATCACCAGATCTTATAAAGATATCGGTGGAGGCATTGTTGAGATTAATGCGGCTCCCGGTTTCCGAATGCATGTAGCTCCAAGTGAAGGTCAGTCGCGTGATGTTGCCGGTAAAGTGATGGATATGTTATTTCCACCAAATTCACCCACCCGAATTCCAGTTGTGGGCATAACCGGAACCAATGGTAAAACCACCACTTCGCGGATCTTGTCACATATTTTAAAAACAGCAGGTCACGTGGTTGGTATGACCTCAACTGATGGAGTTTATGTTGATGGACACATGTCCGTTAAAGGAGATATGACAGGCCCTGTTTCCTCGCAAATTGTATTGCGTGATCCTTCTGTAGACATGGCAGTATTAGAAACGGCCAGAGGCGGTATTTTACGAGCAGGTCTGGGTTATCGTGAATGTGATGTGGGCGCGGTACTAAATGTGCAAAGTGATCATCTGGGTATGAAGGGAATTGATACTTTGGAGCAGTTAGCAGAAGTAAAAAGAATTGTAGTAGAAGTGGCTAAAGATACGGCTGTATTAAATGCCGACGATCCCTTGTGTTTAAAAATGGCAGATCATACTCAGGCCGAGAACCTGTGTTATATCACCATTAATTCTGGTCATGGATTGGTTCGAGAACATATTCGTGCGGGTGGTCGCGCGGTTGTATTAGAAAAAGGCATTAATGGAGACATGATTACGATTTTTGATAATGGGGCGCATATCCCATTATTGTGGACACATTTAATTCCGGCTACTTTAGAAGGTAAAGCTATTCACAATGTGCAAAATGCCATGTTTGCCACTGCGCTTGCATTTAGTTTAGGAAAGTCTCTTGAAGATATTCGACATGGACTGCGAACATTCAATACCACGTTCTTCCAGGCTCCTGGTCGCATGAATGTGCATGATGAACATCCATTCAGGGTTATTTTAGATTATGCTCATAATCCGGCTGGTGTGGGCTTCTTGAGCGAATTGGCGACTAAGTTAGAAGTTAAAGGACAACGCATTGTGGTTATTGCAGGTCCGGGGGATCGCCGGGATGAAGATCTTAGAGACATTGCAAAAGCTGCATCTGGCCATTTTGATCACTACATTTGTAAAGCCGATGACAACAGGCGGGGCAGAGGATTTGATGAAGTGCCGAAAATTATCGCTGAAGAATTGAAAAAGCAAGGTGTTAACGAAACCAATATTTTCATTGAGCCCAATGAAGTTGCTGCTGTTGAAAAAGCATTATCAATGGCAGAAGAGGATGATTTAGTGATGATTTTTGGTGATGCTATAATACGTTGTTGGAAGCAAATTGTTAATTTTGATAGTGAGACTTCAGATTCAAAAGCCCAAAATGACAATAAGACACAATCAGTTGTTTCAATGTTAGAAACCAATGAACCTGATCCCTTTGTGCTGGAAAGTGGCATGATCATCGTTAAAGATGAAAGGGGAGTACGACTTGTCTCAGAACACGATGAAGAAAGCGATTGAATAAGCCTGAATTTATTCCAACAGACAGCTCAGAATCAGGCTCTAGTCAAGCAGAGAAGCCATTGAAACTTGAACTGGATGATAGCCGACGATTAACAGGCAAAAATCTTGTCTGGGATAACGTTGGTGCTATCTTAGATACCTTTGTTAGTGGTATTGATAAACAACAAGTTGTTGATTGCTGGTTGTTGCATGTGAACGCACTGCTGGAGCAAGTAGGCTGGGCGCATGAAAAAACAGCTTATCGTATTTTTGAAGACGGTATTAGTTTTCTTATTAGTGCGCCTATGGATGCCCTTTACGCTGCCACAGAAATTAATGAGGCTGCCTGGGCACTTTGCTGTTCAGAACTTAACAACATTCCATCAGATGGATCTTATTCTGCACTTATAAAAAAGCTCCAAACAATGATTAAGGAAGAAGCTGATCCGGCTTTACTTAAATTCATCCACCAGGCTGAAATTCATAATACAGCTTGTCTGGTTGATGATGATGAAGTTTCATTAGGATATGGAGCTAGCAGTCAGACATGGCCTGTAAACAGCTTACCTGATTTAAATGAAATATACTGGCAACAATATCAACCCATACCTACAGCAATGATCACCGGAACCAATGGCAAATCTACCAGTGTCAGACTCTGTTCTGAAATGGTTAAGTTATCTGGAAAATGCTGTGGAGTCACTTCAACAGATTTTATTAAAGTGGGGGACACTATTATAGATAAGGGTGATTATTCTGGCCCGGGTGGAGCCAGAACCCTGTTACGTCATCCTGAAACAGAAATAGCTTTGCTCGAAGTTGCGCGGGGGGGATTACTCAGAAGAGGTTTGGCAGTTCCACATATAGATGCGGCTTTAATTACCAACATTGCAGAAGATCATTTTGGTCAATATGGCATTAATAACCTTGACGCTCTGACTCAAGCAAAATGCATTGTTGCTAAGGCACTCACTACGGGAACCCTAATCTTAAATGCAGATGATCCTCAATTAGTGAAAATCAGTGACAGCTTCAATCATAATATCGTCTGGTTCTCACTAGATAAAACCAACCCGGTGCTAGTTAAACATCAAGCCAATAAGGGAACTATTTGTTATCTCGATAATGGGACGATGTTTTATCAGAATGATAATCAAATCACAGAGGTCTTAGCAGTTAACAACGTTCCCATGACCTTTAAGGGTGCGGCACGGCATAATATACAAAATGCTTTGGGTGCAATCGCCCTTGCAATAGCGCTAAATATTGATTTGAGGTCCATTCGTCAGGCACTCACACAATTTAGTAGTGATATTGATGATAATCCGGGAAGGGGAAATCAGTTTCAAATAAAAGGAGCGCAAGTGATCCTGGATTTTGCTCATAACACCCATAGCATGAAAGCCATGGCTGAAACTGTGAGAGAAATGCCCGCAAAAAGAAAAATACTCATGTTGAGTGCTGCTGGTGATCGTTCTGATCACGATATTGAGTCAATGACAGAAGCGGCAATGCAGATGAAACCCGAACTTTTGGTAATTGCAGAAATTAAAGATTATTTACGCGGTAGAGAATTAAATCAAGTTCCCAAACTAATAGCCAGAAAAGCCATAGAAATAGGGCAATTAAAAGAAAATATAATATTTACTACTGAGCCTGTAGAAGGCGTTAAACTTATATTAAAACAACTTGAAGCGGACCAGTTAGCTCTGATCATGGCTTTGAGTCAGCGGCAACAAATATTTGAATTATTACAAGAGTTGCAAGCTTAAATGGCTAGTTTGGCTATAATATAGTCTGAAGATAATAGAGCTTGGGTATAAATATCCCGAGTTCAGGTAAATTAATAAAATGTTGGATATCGGCCTTGAAATTAAGCAATAAAAATTGTAACTATTCAGCTTACCCCTAAAATGAGCCATCTCATCGTTCAAAAATGGTCAAATAATCGAGTATACTCACATTTTTTGCCTCGATCTGACTCATTTTAGAGGCAACCTGAACAGTTACGGGTACATGTAACAACT
>JBFFIY010000181.1:0-9387 GCA_041556195.1 Enterobacterales bacterium | reverse complement strand
TCCTCACGTTGCCGGTGTTGCAGCTTTGTATTTACAAGCTAACCCAAGTGCTACTCCCGCTCAGGTGGATACAGCAATAACTAACCAGGCAAGCGTCAATAAAATCAGTAATCCAAATGGTTCACCTAACTTATTGCTGAATATGAACTTTGGCGGCGGTACTCCACCACCCCCACCTCCTCCACCACCACCAAGCGGCGGCACGCTGACTAACGGTGTTGCAGTTACAGGATTAAGTGCCTCGAAAGATGGTCAGTTAAACTTTACTCTTGATGTGCCTGCAGGTGCTACTAACTTGAGTTTTGATATGTCAGGTGGAACAGGTGATGCCGATCTGTATGTACGTTTTGGAGCAGCACCTACAACCTCTACTTATGATTGTCGTCCATTTAAAAATGGTAACTCAGAGTCTTGTCCTGTTAGTTCTGCTCAGGAAGGAACCTATCATGTAATGATCAATGCCTGGAGTACTTTCTCTGGTGTGAGTTTGACAGGTAGTTTCACAGCGCCTACTGGCGGTGGTGGCGGTGGAGCTGGCACTTTCACTAATAACTCTAATGTGACTATCAGTGATAATTCTACAGCAACCAGTACTATTCCAGTAAGTCGCAACGGTGACTCTGGTTCAATTACTGTTTCTGTTGACATTAAGCACACCTGGGTTGGTGATTTAAAACTAACTGTATTTGCTCCAAATGGTGCGAGTGCTGTACTTAGAGACAAAACTGGTGGTTCAGCTAACGACATTTTGGAAAGTTTTAACCTTAATGCAGCTGGTGTCGAAAGTTCAGGTACCTGGAGATTAGAAGTATTTGATAATGCTAATGGTGATACTGGATTTATTGACTCTTGGTCAGTTACATTCAACTAAGCTTTAGCTAAAAAAAAAAGAGGCCTTTGGGCCTCTTTTTTTTGTTTAAAATTTTATTCATCATAAAGTCTAAATTTACCAATTCTAATTTAGTTAAGCTGGTCTATAACCAGATATTACATTAACTAAGATATGTAATAAGCTGTTTTATATCTATATATTGATAAATTTTACAAATTATTTTAAGTTATTTTTAATAATTAAACCGCATATTGATATTCCAATTAACTCTAGTAAATAACAACAATTAACAAGAAATAACAATAATTCCATTTTATTTGAACGATATTTCGTTAAGATATTTTTCCTCAGAAGTACATGTGCTCTTTCTGACGAAGTACCAGAAGTGGTATTGGGCTGTTGTGAATCAAAAATTCTTACCCTTTTCTCCTGGATGTCGAACTAAACATGTCGACTGAGCAATTCAACAATAGTAAAAAATTAAAACAATCTATTTGTTGTTCTTAACCACAATGTTAACCACAACCCCATTTCTTTGGACTGGGGAGGGAGAATAAATTAATGAAATTTCCATTTAACAAAGCGTTATGCGCTAGCGCTGTAGCTTTATGCGTTACCGCAGGCAGCCAAACGGCTTTTGCAGCTGGCCAGGGTATTTCCCTTGGAGATGATGCCAGAGGTCTTTCACCTGTTGCACCGTTAGCACAGTTTATACCTGCTCTTTCTAATCGTGGGATTGCTGATCAATATATCGTTATCCTCAATAGTCAACCTGGACCAGGTTTATCAACTCAATCAGCAGCTGATCGCAGTGAAATGGTAAACACCATGGCTTTAGACATTGCTGGTAATGTTAACGGCCGGGTAACCCGTCAATATTCTAATGCCGTTAATGGTTTTGTTGTAAGAATGGATGCTTCAGAAATAACCAGACTTCGTCAGGATCCTAGAGTTCAGCTTGTTGAACAAGATCAAATGATGAGTGTTTCAACCACTCAAAATGGCGCAACCTGGGGTATTGATCGAATTGATCAGCAAGATTTACCTTTAAGCGGTACTTACACTTACACTGACAATGGCGCAGGTGTTAATGCTTATATCCTTGATACGGGTATTACTATTGCTCATAATGACTTTGGTGGCCGTGCTGTCAATGGTTGGGATTTCATTGATAATGATAGCGTTGCTAACGATTGCCACAGTCATGGTACTCACGTAGCGGGAACTGTAGGTAGTGCAACCTATGGTGTAGCTAAGGGTGCTACTCTAACTGGTGTAAGAGTGTTGGATTGTCAGGGTTCTGGTGCTAACTCAGTTGTTATCGATGGTGTTGACTGGGTTACAGCTAATGCATCTTTGCCTGCTGTTGCCAATATGAGTTTGGGTGGAGGTAGTTCAACTGCACTTGATAATGCGGTGAATGGTGCTATTAATGCTGGTATTACTTTTGTGGTTGCTGCTGGTAACGACAATGCTGATGCCTGTAATGGTTCTCCTAACCGAGTACCTGCAGCGATCACTGTAGCTTCTTCTACTTCATCAGATGCCCGTTCAAGCTTCTCTAACTGGGGTTCTTGTATTGATATCTTTGGGCCAGGTTCAAGCATTACGTCTACTTTAAACAGTACCAGTGGCTCTTCTGTTAAAAGCGGTACTTCTATGGCATCACCCCATGTTGCTGGTGTTGCTGCTATTTATTTACAGTCTAACCCCAGTGCTACTCCAGCTCAGGTGGATACAGCAATAACCAACCAGGCTACTCCGGGTAAGATTAGCGATCCCAGAGGATCTGTTAACTTACTGCTGAATATGAATTTTGATGGAACTCCACCACCGCCACCACCACCACCAGGAGGCGGTACACTGACTAATGGTGTTCCGGTTACTGGAATAAGTGGAGCTACAGGTTCTCAGACTAACTACACGCTTGATGTGCCAGCTGGTGCAACAAACTTAAGTTTTGATATGTCTGGTGGAACAGGTGATGCAGATCTTTATGTAAGATTTGGTAGTGCACCAACTACTTCAACTTATGATTGTCGTCCATTCCTTAATGGTAATAACGAGTCTTGCCCTATTAGTTCGGCACAAACTGGAACTTATCATGTGATGTTGGTTGGATTTACTGCATACTCTGGTGTTAGCCTGACAGGAAGCTTCACAGCTGGCGGCGGTGGAGGAGGAAACTTCTTCGAGAATACCAGTAATGTGAGCATCTTTGATAATACAACAGTATCCAGCACTATCCCTGTAAGTCGTACTGGAGATTCAGGTTCTCTTACTGTTTCTGTTGATATTAAGCATACCTGGGTAGGCGATCTTACGCTTACAGTATTTACCCCTACTGGCGAAAGTGCAGTTGTTAGAGACAGAACTGGTGGATCAGCCAATGACATTATGGAGAGTTATAACCTTACTGCCAATGGTATCGAAAGTTCAGGTAACTGGAGATTAGAAGTAAGGGATAACGCGAGTGGCGATACTGGATTTATTGACTCCTGGTCAATTACATTCAACTAAGCTAAATAGCTTTAGAAGTTAAGTATTTTTTAACTTATTAAAACCGACACCAGTTTTTCTTGTGTCGGTTTTTTTTGGTCTCTGATATAGACTATACTTGAATCACCCGTGCAAAGAGCTAATAAATTAGTAGTATGATGCCCTCAGAATACCCAAAAGATGAACCAAAAAGTTTCAAACGTATAAGGCTAAAATTGTTGCTGGACAAATTACCAAGAGCCATATTTTTGAATATTCTGGTTGGTGGGATATTGCTGTGGATTGTACGTGGTAAAGTCGAATTCTTTAATATGATTGTTTGGTATAGCCTGTTACTCCTATCAATGATATTTAGAATTCTAGTAGGATTTAAAGTAAATAAATACAAAGCGGCCACAGAAAACATTCTGATCTGGTTAATAATTTCAACCATTTTTACCGGGTTGGTATGGGGTTCAAGTGCATGGTTAATATATCCGGCACATGATTTCGGCCGGCAAATGTTATTGGCATTAGTGCTTTTAGGAATTTCAGGAGGAGCAGTAAGTAATCTATATGCCAGTTGGAAAACATTAGCCGGATTTGTATTGGCTATGATGATTCCATTATTTCTACGTGTGATTGTAGAGGGTGGGGCTTTGACTGTTAGTGTGGGAATGATTATCGTCTTATTTACCATTGTTATTTTAAATGGTGCTAAATGGATAAATAATAACCTGACAGAAAATATCTTGTGGCAATCTAAATTTCAGCTGCAAAAGGAACAATTACAGAAAAAGGAGCAAGAAATAACCGCTTTATTTGATAACTCATCTCATTATTTGTTGCTTTTATCACCAAAAGGGAAGTTGATCCGAGCTAATAGGGCAGCTTTATTAGGGGTTGGACTACCCATTGATGCGCAGGTGAACCAATATTCAATTTGGGAACCGCCCTGGTGGCAACAAGATGAAGATAGTCAAAAAAGAATACGGATCAACCTGGCAAAGGTTTTAAATGGAAAGACAGTGAGCAGTGAAATTGAGATTATGGGTGAGCAGGGGGATCCAGAGTTTCATGAACTTATCTTAAATCCAATTTATGTAGATAACCAGATTAAGTTTTTAATCATGGAAGGAACCAATGTTACCAAGTTCAAAGAGTCTCAATTAAAACTTGAATTAAGCGAGAAAAGATTTAGATCAATAAGTGAAGCAACTGGTGAATATTTATGGGAGATAGATGCTAATGCTATTTATCAATACGTTAGTGAAAAATCCGAGCAGGTTAAAGGGTACAGAAAGGATGAATTAATAGGAAGAAAACCAGTTGAATTTATGCCTGTTGATGATGCGGCTAAATTCGAAGCAGTATTACACCAAACAATAATTAATAGGACAGCCTTTAAACTGGAACACAAGTCTATACGCCCAGACGGTAAAGTTTTGTGGGAACAAATGAGCGGAGTTCCCGTATATGATGAGCAAGACAGTATTGTAGGTTTTAGAGGGGCGTCAATCACTATTACTGAAAGAAAACACCACGAAGATGAATTAATACAAGCCAAAGAAGCCGCAGAAGCAGGAACTAAGGCTAAGAGTCAATTTCTGGCTGTGATGAGTCACGAGATCAGAACACCAATGAATGGCGTTATAGGAATGGCTGAATTATTAACTGATACGGAATTAACATCTCAACAAAAAGGGTACGTTGATACTATAGTATCTTCAAGTAAAGCATTGTTAGACATTATCAATCAGATTTTAGATTTATCAAAAATAGAAGCCGGCAAAATTGAACTTGAGATCCAGCCTTTCTCAATATCGGAAGTTATGAGTAGTATTAGTGAGCTAATGTCTACTACTGCCAGGGCGAAAAACCTGATTTTTAAAACAGAAATGAATAAAAATGTACCGGAGTTAGTATTAGGTGACTCTGCCAGATTTCGACAAATTATTATTAATTTAGTGGGAAACGCCATTAAATTTACCAAACAAGGACAAATTACAGTCTCAGTTAGTTGTTTAAAATTAGCGCTACAAAGTGCAGAGTTGGAAATTAATGTTATAGATACAGGGATCGGAATTTCCAAAGAACAATTGGCGAAAATATTTGGCGCTTTTAATCAGGGCGATTCTGGAACAACTCGTCGATTTGGAGGCACAGGATTAGGACTGGCAGTTACTCGTCAATTAGTAGAATTGATGGGAGGAAGAATTGATGTATCCAGTGAAATTAATAAAGGTTCTATTTTTTCAATAAATATTAGTTTTCCTATTGTTATAGATCCCAAAACCATTGATGGGATTAAAAAAGAGGACGTTTCCAGTGCTGAAGTAATAGAAAATCCTTTAGAAGAAATGCCTGTATCAAGACATATCTTATTAGTTGAAGACAACATTGTTAACCAGAAAGTGGCTCAAGCCTTATTGAAAAAAATGGGTTATCAGGTATCAATAGCTGATAATGGACGAATTGCTGTAGAAATGTGTCAAAATCAGGCTTATGATTTTATATTGATGGATTGCCAAATGCCGGAAATGGATGGTTATGAAGCCACCATTTCCATTCGAGCTGGTACAAGCATAAACAAAAAAATTCCTATAATTGCCATGACAGCAAATGCAATGGCAGGTGATCGAGAAAAATGTTTAGCAGTAGGGATGAATGATTACCTCACAAAACCAGTGAACAATAGTGTTTTGAAAGCTTGTTTACAAAAATTTATTTTGTAAGTGTAGCGAGATATACCCCAAATTGGTTAATTATTCAAGATGCCTGATTAGGGGGGGTAGTGAAACAACTCAGTAATAGCACTGAAATTTAAAAGACCTCAGCCAACATGCAACGCACGCTACCACCAGATGCTTTCTCAATCGTACTTATATCAACTACAACCAGATCACCAAGTTGTTCTAAAGTTGATATTTGTGATGAACTTAAATGATCAAAAGCTGTTTGTGATAGAGCAAAAACAGATCCCCCTTTATTGGTTTTAAGCTGTAAAATATTGCCACAAAAATGATGCATTTGATCCAGGCTTAGCGTTAGAATTTTTTTATTGGTTTGTTCAAGCCTCCTTAAAACAGCCCGGCGTTGTGCTTTATCCTGTATTGTTTCATCCACTATAAGCGCAATCTTTTCACCAATAGAAAGAATCACATTCGTATGATAAATGCTGTGTCTCAGATTTTGTTGATCTATATAACCGGCATCAAAGATAATGGGAAAATACCCCAATTCAGAACACCAGTTTTTAAACAAAAATGGATCTGTTCTTTGTGATTGAGCCGCAAAAGCAAGCTTATTGACCCTGTCGAGCACCATTGAGCCAGTTCCTTCTAAAAAAGAATTCTGTTTTTCTGCATCCGTAAGATTTAAAAGTCTGGTTAACTTAAATTTTTTTTCTGATTCGAGAAAATTGAAAACATTAAGTTGCCTTTCAAGTTGTCGGTTTGGTGCTTTCATAGGATAAATAACAGCCAGCCCATTGCCATGAAAAGAATAACAATTATTGGGAAAAATCGAGTCGGGAGTTTCAGGTGATAAAGTGTCCTGAATCAGACAAACATCAACACCTTGCTGCTCCAAAGCTAAGACCAAAGCATCAAATTCAGATAAGGCCTGTTTGTGAATGGAGGAATTAGTATCATCCCTTATTTGGAAGCTATTATCTGATAACGTTTGCGGATTTTGAAAAAAATTAGCAGGACGTACCATTAAAACCTTATGAGTTAATTGAGTCATGGTTATTTAGTTTCGAGTTTCGAGTTTCGAGAAAAAATAATTAGAGATCTTCATGAGCGGCTCCACATTGACTGCAATAGAGTGATTTTTTGTCGGTAGAAGTAAATCCACATACCTGGCATTCAGGCCCTTTTGCAGCGAGCTCTTTGCGAATTTGTTCTGAAAATTCAGCTGTTAAAATACCCGTGGGTACAGCAATAATGCTATATCCTAATATTACCATAATAGAAGCTATGCCTTGTCCTAAAGGAGTTTGGGGAGCTACGTCACCATAACCGACAGTGGTCACGGTAATAATTGCCCAATAAACCCCTCTGGGTATGCTGCTAAATCCATTTTCAGGTCCTTCAATAAGATACATAAAGGAGCCAAATATTGACGCAACGGAAAGTAAAAAAGCTAAAAAGACTACAACCTTTTGCCTTGCTCCCAAAAGTGCCTTTACCAGCATGTTGGCCTCTCCCATATACTGGGTGAGTTTGAGAATTCTGAAAATGCGCAAAATTCTAAGACTTCTTACAACCAGTAAGTACTGAGTGCCTGGAAAAAATAGCCCTAGATAAGTGGGTAAGATAGCAATAAGATCCACGATGCCATAGAAGCTAAAAATATAATGCAAAGGTTTTTGAATTGATATAATACGAAGAATATATTCAACTGAAAAAATAATGGTAAACCCCCATTCCAGCATATTGAATAAATGGCTATATTGCTGATTGAGCTCTGCTACACTATCGAGCATAACAACAAGCACACTCAATAAAATACATGCTATTAAGCCCAAATCAAACCATTTGCCTGCAGGTGTATCTGAATGATAAATAATTTGAAAAAGTCTATCACGCCAATTATCGATGGACATTAGATATTCCCATTAAAAATAGAAGGACAAAATAAAATTTATTGTTAGATTAATTGTTTTAGTCAGGCTTTATTAATATAGACAAAGTCTCATCTGCCCATGATATAGCTTCCAGGTACATCTCTCCCCAAACAGATTCAGCCAGTGACTGATGTTCAAGATTAACCCAGTCAGCGGATTCATATTGCCGTACTGAACTTAATACATCTCCAAGACCACCCTTGCCATAAAGTAAAGCTTCTTTAATATCATCACTAATAGGCAAAGCTTTTAGTGATTTATCTAAAGGCCAGTCGAGGTAGGCGTCAATCATTGATAGCAAACCTGTCAAAAAAGCTTTTTCAGGATCTACAATTTCAAGTGTGGTTGCCAAATTTTTACAAAATGCAGCTCTGGTTAGATTCCATCGCATGAGTTCGTCAGATTTATGGCTTTGCTTAGATAAAATAATTAAACTAACCCACTGGCGTAGATTGTTCAATCCCACAAGCATGATAGATTTTTTTATGGACTCAACTTTTTGAGGAAATCCAAATGCAGCAGAGTTTATTAATTTTAACAATCGAGTCGTTAGAATAACATCACTGGAAAGTATTCTTTCAAGTTTTGCAGGAGTGGTCTTTTCGTCATATAACTCTGCCATCAAAGTTAAAGAAGTTTGAGAATTATGTGGCAAAGCTTTATTTTCTACCATAGAAGGTTTTTCTAAAAACGTACCCTGGAAATAATGGAAGCCCAGTTTAACGCCCTGTTGAAACTGCTCTGTCTTTTCTATGTTTTTTAAAATAATATTTCCATGGTAAATGTCAGTATTTAATTGCTTTAAAAGGCTTGTAAGCTTTTCTTCATTATATGAATTAATATTTATTTTAAGAAAAGACGAAAGAGCAATTAGCTCTTTTGGACAATTGGATAAATCAAACTCATCAATGCAAATTTTCAACCCCTTCTTAAAATCACTTTCAATCTTAGATAAATCACAGCTCTCATTAAATGAAGCGGCTGAAATATCAGCAATGACAGTTGAAAAGAAGATTTCAGGTATTGAGTTGTTTGCTAAAAATTGCAGAGAGGTTTTTATAAAAACGGGTTGACGGTTCTGCGTTAAAGGTGCATCACCTGCTAATCCAGAATAATGGTTAAGGATCGTCTGAGCGGTTGTATCATCGTCATTAAATAGAACAGACTTATTTGAAATCGTATTTTGATACAATAATTCAAACCCGAAGCTGTTTTGTTCTCGGTCAATAACGGATTGTCTGACCATTAAGGTATTGATTTTCATATAAAATAAAAGGGCTCGATCCAGTTGCCAGATAATGAGGGTGTTTGAACATAACATAATATATCATGCATTCTGCCTGATTTCAGAGTTTAGGTAGGAAATTAGAGTAGGGAGAATGTTTATCTCTGATTATGACATTTATCGTTTTAAATGCGTTAAAATCCGGAAAAAGTGCCATTCTGA
>JBFFIY010000180.1:0-9424 GCA_041556195.1 Enterobacterales bacterium | reverse complement strand
AAGTGATAATAAGGGGTATCTTCTATACAAATAAGTTGTGATCTTGGACGGGTCATCGGTAATTCCTTTTAACGATTGATTAATAACTAGGCTACTTGTAATATCTGGGTATGTCAAGGTTATGCCTGTCCTTTGTTTTTTCCATGACACAAATTTCGAACAATACGAGCGCCTAAAAAACCTCGACCACCGAGGAGCAGTATACGAGCATCACTGAGATTTTTATAGTTCAAAGTTTTTCCACCTGGTTATCTATACCCGTGATACCTGGAAATACGGGTTTCAGCAAGCCAATAAGCGCCCATCTTCCTTGTTTTGAAAACTAGATTTAGAATAATGGTGAGTTGCGCATTTTTAAGTTTTCTAGGTGCGCTAAAGGGTTGTGCAGATTTTCGTGATTCAACTGATTAATTTAGGTTTAATGTTTGCCATAAGATAAAGCCTGATTTGTTAGATACAATATTGATAAAAATGTGACAGAGAGGTTAAATTACTATTATCATAAGATAAAGTAAGCGCTACCTCATCTCTCCAGAGTTGGAATGTGGGTGGCTTACTAACAAATTTTCATATTGAGTTTCATATTCACGAATTGATTAAGATGAACCTGGTTAAAGGATGATTTACATGTCTGGTGAAAAAAATTTAAAAAAACTGTTAACTTCATTATCAGCTCAGTTACTGCCTGAGACCTATGTTTTTTGTACCCTCCCCAATGGAAAATACGCTGATTATGCGGAGCTCTTTCCTAAATGTATGTTTTCTGAAGCAGAGGGGTTTAGTTTAATCATAACTCAGAAGCAGGCTGAGCAGAATAATCTTGACTACACAGGCATTTTTAGATGCATCACTTTAACCATACATTCCAGTTTAGAGGCTGTGGGTTTAACCGCTGCAGTCTCTGGAAAATTAGCAGAAAACGATATTAGTGCGAATGTCATTGCTGCTTATCATCATGATCATATTTTTGTGAAGGCTGAACAGGCAGATTTAGCTGTGAAAAAATTGAATGAATTGTCAGAGCAGCTTTAAACACATCTAATACATAAATACAGCTTATGAAAATGCACTTGGTCAAACCAACCAAACTACATATCGCAGAAATGATGAACTGGTTTCCAGATGAAAAATCTCTTTTTCAGTGGAGCGGGCCAAACTTCAAATACCCCTATGATTTGGATTCGTTTACCCGGGATCTGAAACTTAGAAAGTTGGGATCTTATTCGCTGGTAGATGAGATCGGTTCTCTTGTAGCCTTTGGTCAGTTTTACCTTAGACTAAAACGATGTCATTTAGGCCGCCTGGTGGTATCTCCTACACAAAGAGACAAGGGGATTGGTAGGATTTTAATCTCTCAACTGAGTCAGCAAGGCTGCCAACAATTAACTGTGGATAGTTGTTCATTATTTGTGTTATCTGATAACAGAGCTGCACTTAAGCTCTATACATCTTGTGGTTTTATTGAGGCTATTTATCCTGAGAAAATAAGTATCGAAAATTGTTTGTATTTGATTTGTAACCAATCTGTTGAATGAGGAACTATCATGGAGTTGAAAATACCACCAGTATTGGTGGTTTTAATCTTTGCCGTCAGTATGTTGGGACTACCCGAAATTTCCAGTTTTCATTGGTTTGATGTACAAATAACCAGAATAACCTCTCTTGCTGTTTTTTTTGTTGGACTCTCTGTCGCTGTATTAGCGATAGTTTCTTTCAGGGCTGCTAAAACGACAGTGGATCCATTAAGACCCGATAAAACCAGTCAATTAGTCGATGTTGGGATTTATAAATTTAGCCGTAATCCCATGTATTTGGGGCTATTTCTGATTTTGCTTTCCTGGGGTATATGGTTAGGAAATTTTCTTGGTTTTATTAATCTATATGGTTTTATCTGGTATATGACTAAGTTTCAAATCTTACCTGAGGAGAAGGTGTTAGAAGGTTTATTTCCTGAAGAATTTGAGGCTTATAAATCTAAAGTCAGGCGTTGGATCTAAGGTTTTGTTTCTGCTTTTATAACCGGTGAATTTGAAATTGCCTTTAACGGGCATTTTGAAAGAGTTTGAGCGACAGAGAAATCTAAGATCCTTCAAGTCGCTCAGGCTCATGTCAGGATGAGAATTTTCTATTTAGCAGTCTTTTATGGAGTATGAGCTTACATTGACCCTGAATCCATAAAACCGGCACAAAGGTATTAGAGATCAGATAGTTGTGCTAAAATAACCGTATTGTTTTATCACCTATATCAGCCATCGTATGAAATTAGTCGCTTTGGTTCTCGCTTTTGTCATTGGTTATACCTTACAACAAAACCGTCAGGGTTTAGTTAAGGAAATTAGATCCTGGTTTGAGAAATATTCACAATGGTTCCATAAGCAGGTACCTGCAGAGGGGCTGGGTCATGGCTGGGTAGGCGCCGTTCTATTTGCACTTGTCCCTGCGGTGCTTATTACTCTGGTTATCAATCTTATGGGCGCAGGCCAGATCCTTTTTGTGCTCATTTTACATTCGGCCATTCTTCTGCTCTGTTTGATTCCTGTTGACCCGTTTTCCACAGAGAATGAAAATTCTAGCCCTAAGGTTTCAGAACAAGCAGTTTCAGAACCAGCAGTTTCAGAGCAGGAGGCAGCAACTAATGAGGACAATTCTGTTACTGCCCCATCTTTTAATATGATTGAATTAGTCTCGGTGGTATTTTGGTATCTGGTTGTCGGGCCTGTGGGTGCTTTAACTATGCGACTGGTTTTTGTCGGTCAACAGTCTTCCCGAATGGCACAAATTTTTGACCAGGTGAATCAAATTTTATTATGGTTACCCATCCGGTGTTTAATGATGAGTTATGCCTTGGTTGGAAATTTTCATAAGGTTTTTGAAACGACTCTTGAAGACAGTTTAAGGTTAGATCGCGAATCATTAGAGTTAGAAAAAACAGCTGCAAAAGCGGCATTAATGCCTGAGGTTGCAGAAATGAATGAAGAGGAGTCAAGACTACTTTACGCTGCACTCTATCGCAGAGCCTTGCTTTGTTGGCTGGCAGTTATAGCCATAGCTTCTTTAACTATTTAGATACTCTAACTGTTAAGTAGGTAAATTACAGAGGATGTATTAATTGAAACAAAGTGATTGTTGAGATAGTTGTCGGATCTCTTTTTTTGTACTTGTTGTATATGCTTCCCTCTGAATATGATCCATGTCATTGTTACTGGCATTGTGCTGGATATACTCCAAACTGCTTGAGAATACGTATTCATACGTATTCATAGGTTGTTAAAGGTATACAATGTAACCCTTTTATCACCATGACGTCTAAAGACGATTATAAATTTTTTAATTTCTTGAAAATATTGTAACTAGAGGATAATGCCTAGTGTCTGAGCAAAATCTTTCTGACCCAAATGTGTCAGATATCGATCCCGTTGAAACCCAGGAATGGTTGGATGCATTGGAAGCTGTGTTGGCAGAAGAAGGTGTAGAACGAGCCCATTTTTTATTAGAACAACTCATTAAAAAAGCTAGAAGAAAAGGTGCTCATCTACCTTATACGGCGAATACCGCTTATTTAAATACCATCACGCCTTCTGGAGAAATTCCCATGCCAGGTGATTCGGTGATGGAGAAACGTCTTCGTTCTATTATTCGCTGGAATGCCATTGCCCTTGTTCTTCGTGCCAGTAAAAAAGATTTGGAGTTAGGTGGGCATTTATCGAGTTATGCCTCTGCTGCCACACTTTATGATGTGGGTTTTAATCATTTCTTTCATGCTGCAGATGATAAACATGGCGGCGATCTGGTTTACATACAGGGCCACTCGGCACCAGGTATTTATGCAAGAGCTTTTTTAGAGGGACGCATTACAGAAAAACAAATAAATAACTTCCGCCAGGAAGTGGATGGTGAAGGTCTATCTTCTTATCCACACCCATGGTTGATGCCGGACTTTTGGCAATTCCCAACCGTTTCTATGGGACTTGGTCCTCTTCAAGCAATTTATCAGGCCAGGTTTTTAAAATATCTGGGTAATAGAGAGTTAGCCAAAACCGATAATCGTAAAGTCTGGGCTTTTATGGGTGATGGTGAAATGGATGAGCCAGAATCATTGGGCGCCATCTCTCTTGCTGGACGTGAAAAACTGGATAACCTGGTTTTCGTAGTGAATTGTAATTTACAACGTTTAGATGGTCCTGTTCGTGGTAATGGAAAAATTATTCAAGAGCTGGAGGCGGGTTTTCGTGGTGCTGGCTGGAATGTTATTAAAGTAATTTGGGGGCGATATTGGGATCCTTTGATTGCCAGAGATGTTGATGGTCAATTACTCAAAATCATGGAAGAGTCGGTGGATGGTGAATATCAAAACTATAAGTCTAAAGGGGGTAAATACACCCGGGATAATTTCTTTGGCAAAACACCAGAAACAGCCGCTATGGTGGCTAATATGTCAGATGAAGACATTTGGCGCCTGAATCGAGGCGGTCATGATCCTCATAAAGTATTCAATGCCTATCATAAAGCGGTCAATCATAAAGGCCAACCTACAGTTATTTTGGCCAAAACAGTTAAAGGTTATGGCATGGGTAAAAGTGGTGAGGGGAAAAATATTGCTCACCAGGTTAAAAAGATGAACATGGATGCCTTAAAGCATTTTCGTGATCGTTTTAAGGTTCCGATTTCAGATGAACAGTTAGAAGAAGTGCCATTATATAAACCGGCAGCTGACAGTCCTGAATTAAAATATTTACATGAAAAACGAAAGGCTTTGGGTGGTTATCTGCCTAAACGTCGTCAAAAAACAACGCCATTGAAAATTCCTAAACTCGATGCTTTTGAGTCTCAATTAAAAAGTTCGGGGGAGAGAGAATTTTCTACCACTATGGCATTCGTCAGGATCCTGAACTTATTACTCAAGGATAAAAACCTTAGTTCTAATATTGTACCGATTGTACCCGATGAAGCCCGTACCTTTGGGATGGAGGGTATGTTTCGCCAATATGGTATTTACTCATCAGTAGGACAGTTGTATGAACCAGTCGATTCCGATCAGGTCATGTTTTATCGTGAAGATAAAAAGGGTCAAATTTTAGAAGAGGGTATCAATGAAGCAGGCGCTATGTGTTCCTGGATAGCAGCAGCTACCAGTTACTCATCGAATGATCTGCCTATGATCCCTTTTTATATTTATTATTCCATGTTTGGTTTTCAACGTGTGGGTGATTTAGCTTTTGCTGCAGGCGATATGCAAGCCAGAGGTTTTATTGTAGGGGCTACAGCAGGTAGAACTACATTAAATGGTGAAGGGTTGCAGCATCAGGATGGTCACAGTTCTTTGCTCTGTTCGACCATTCCTAATTGTGTCAGTTATGATCCAACTTTTGGGTATGAGTTAGCCGTTATTATCCAGGATGGTATGCGTCGTATGATGGGAGAGCAGGAAAACATCTTCTATTACATCATGACCATGAATGAAAATTATCAACATCCTGAATTGCCTGAAGGAATTGAAGATGACATTATTGCTGGAATGTATCTTTTATCTGAAACTAAAGTATCTGAAACTAAAGTATCTGAAACTAAAGTTCAGGAAGCCAAAAAAACAAAAAAGAAACAACCTAAAGTTCAGCTGATGGGGAGTGGGACCATTTTACATGAGTCCATTGCAGCCGCCCAATTATTAGCAGATGATTTTGATATTCAGGCTAATATCTGGAGTGTAACCAGCTTCAATCAATTGCGCCGTGAAGGTTTAGAAACTGAACGTTGGAATATGCTCCACCCGGAGAAAAAACAAAAACTATCATTTATTGAGAAAAAGTTAAAGGATCATCAAGGACCAGTTATTGCTTCAACTGATCACATGAAAGTGGTAGCTGATCAAATTCGCTCCTGGGTCCCAACCGATTATAAAGTACTGGGAACCGATGGTTTTGGTCGTAGTGATAGTCGTGAAAATCTGCGAAACTTCTTCGAAATTGATCGTTTCTTCATTGTGATTGCTTCTCTAAAAGCCTTGTCAGATAGAGGTGAGGTTGACAGCAAAAAAGTCACTGAGGCTATTAACAAATATGGAATTGACCCTGAAAAAGTCAGTCCGGTTTTGGCTTAGGAGAGCAGAGCATGAGCATAAAACAAATTGTTGTGCCTGATCTGGGTGATATTGGTGAAGTTGAAGCGATTGAATTGCCGATTAATGTCGGAGATAAAATCCTCAAAGATGATACGGTTGTTGTATTGGAGTCCGATAAAGCCAGTATGGATATTCCTGCCTCCGAGGGTGGGGTGGTTACAGAAATACTGATAAAACTGGGTGATAAACTACAAGAAGGCTCGCCGCTATTGATGTTAGACATTACAGCGGAGTCAGGTTCTGATGTACAAGAAAAACCACAGATTACGGAGCCTGTAGCAATACATTCTAAGTCAGAAGCTGATTCAAAGAAAACTGAAATAGTGAGTTCTACAGCCAGCTTTGATAGTGAAAAAAATGTTGATTTGGTGATTCCCGATATTGGCGATCTGGAAGCTGTCGAAGTCATCGAAATTAATGTTAAAGTCGGTGATAAGGTAGACAAAGATCAGACGCTTTTGGTATTGGAATCTGATAAAGCCTCAATGGATATTCCGAGTCCTTTTGCGGGTAAAATATCCGAATTAACGGTGAGTTTGGGCGACAAAGTAAATGCTGGAGCAGTGATAGGCCAGATGATGACGCAACAACAGCCAGCAGCAACTGGTAAAAAAGTGCCTGAAACGATTGAGTCATCTACAAGTTCAGCATCTGTACAAAGTCAGGCTACTCAAACACGAACAGTTCAAACCGATTCAAAACCACCTGTACCTGAACTTCCAGCTATTAGTAATGCTCCAAGAAAAGGTCTGGTTCACGCGAGTCCTGCGGTAAGGCGTTATGCCAGGGAATTGGGTGCTGATCTATCTAAAGTTACAGGTACTGGCAGCAAAGGGCGCGTACTTAAGCAAGACGTCAAATTATTTATTAAAGATGAACTGGCAAGACCCAGAGCTACAGCGACTTCTGGAATGGCTGCTATGCCAAAGATGCCTGAAATTGATTTCTCAAAATTTGGTGAGATTGAAAAAGTACCATTGAGCCGAATTCAAAAAGTATCCAGTGTCAATCTTCATCGAAACTGGGTGAGCATTCCCCATGTGACTCAATTCGATGAGAGTGATATCACAGAACTCGAAGCTTTTAGAAAATCAATCAAAGAAGAAGCCAGTGCATTAGGCGTTAAAGTCACACCGCTGACATTTATGATAAAAGCGGCAGCAGCGACTCTTAAGGCTTTTCCCACATTTAATGCATCATTAGCGGCTGATGGTGAAAACCTGATTTTAAAGAAATACATTCATATTGGCGTGGCTATGGATACCCCGGCAGGTTTAGTGGTACCGGTAGTGCGTAATGTAGATAAAAAAAGTATTTACGAAATTGCTAATGAATTAACCGAAACCAGTCAAAAAGCCAGAGATGGCAAATTGTTGCCTGCTTCAATGCAGGGTAGCTGTTTTACCATTTCGTCTCTTGGTGGTATTGGTGGAACAGCTTTTACCCCGATTGTTAATTGGCCGGATGTTGCGATATTAGGTGTTTCTCGTAGCCAGATGAAACCTGTCTGGAACGGTAAAGATTTTGAGCCAAGGTTAATGTTGCCATTATCACTATCTTATGATCATAGAGTCATCGATGGCGCGGTTGCTGCACGTTTTACCACGCATTTATCTAAGACATTAGGAGATGTTCGCAGGATTTTACTTTAATGCCTTTGCATTGATTATTAAGTCACATTATTTTGTTGGCATAAGGATGAGTGTTAGCGCTATTAATGGTATTATGCGCCACATTTATGGGGCAAGATTGAAAATGATTGCGATCTTGCCTGTTATATTTTTGAAAGGGTTTAGCCATGAGTGAAGTAAAAGCACAAGTTGTTGTATTAGGCAGTGGTCCTGGCGGTTATTCCGCTGCTTTTAGAGCCGCAGACTTAGGGTTAAAAACAGTTTTAATTGAAAAATATAGCACCTTGGGTGGTGTTTGCTTGAATGTGGGGTGTATTCCATCCAAAGCTTTGCTTCATACGGCAAAAGTGATTGATGAAGCAGCCAGCATGGCAGATCATGGTGTTGAATTTGGTGAACCAAAAATCAACCTGGATAAAATTCGTGGTTACAAAGACAAAGTTGTGGGGCAATTGACTCAAGGCCTGTCTGGCATGGCCAAGGCACGTAAAGTTGAAGTGGTTCAGGGGTATGGCAAATTTATTGACTCACACACCATTGAAGTAATCAACGATGGCGGAGAAAAAACACGGGTTGTTTTTGAAAATGCCATAATAGCCGCAGGTTCCAGAATTGTTGATTTACCCTTTTTACCTGATGATGAAAGAATTTTGAACTCCACCACAGCTTTACAACTTAAACGTGTTCCTGAGAGCATGTTATGTCTCGGAGGCGGTATTATTGGTTTAGAAATGGCCACGGTTTATCGTGCATTAGGAACAAAGATCACAGTGGTTGAAATGCTGGATCAATTAATTCCTGCGGCTGATAAAGATGTGGTAAAAGTCCTCGAAAGACAACTTTCACCAGTTTATGAATCTATCATGCTTAAAACCAGTGTGACTAAGGTAGAAGCTAAAGATGATGGACTCTGGGTTAGCTTTGAAGGTAAAAAAGCCCAAACGGAACCGGTTAGATTCGACAGCATTCTATCAGCAGTGGGTCGTCGCCCTAATGGTGATTTGATTGATGCTGATAAGGCTGGCGTGAATGTTGATGAGCGTGGGTTTATCGCTGTAGATAAACAACTAAGAACCAATGTACCTCATATTTATGCCATTGGAGACATTGTAGGCCAACCCATGTTGGCTCATAAAGCGACTCATGAAGCACATATTGCTGCTGAAGTTATTGCAGGACAAAAACATTTCTTTGAACCCGCATGTATTCCTTCCGTTGCATATACAGATCCTGAAGTTGCCTGGGTTGGTATTACTGAAAAAGAAGCTAAAGAACAGGGTATTAAAGTCTCTATTGGCAAATTCCCCTGGGCAGCCAGCGGCCGTGCAATTGGTGTAAATCGTACCGAAGGATTCACAAAAACAATTTATGATGCAGAGTCACATAGAATTTTAGGAGCAGGAATAGTTGGTGTGAATGCGGGGGAATTGATTGCTGAAGTAGGATTAGCCATAGAAATGGGCGCCGATGCAGAAGATCTGGCTTTGAGCATTCACCCTCATCCGACCCTGTCAGAAAGTATAGGCATGTCGGCTGAAGTATTTGAAGGAGTGTGTACCGATCTACCTCCACAGCGTAAGAAAAAATAATAGCATTTGAGCCGATTAAATTTGTAGTTATATCAAAAACGCCGAAAGTTCTTAAGAACTTTCGGCGATTTTTGTGCCTGTTATTT
>JBFFIY010000179.1:0-9487 GCA_041556195.1 Enterobacterales bacterium | reverse complement strand
GAACATGATCTTGGCTGACCACTCCCCTTAATATGTCAATTTCCAAATATTCACAGGTTTGTCGAACTAATTCTCTTACCCTTAATCCTACATCTCCTGTGAGTAACTTATAACGATACTTCGTTACCCAAACAAAGTGACCTGGTCAAAATTCGATGCAATTACTTTGCTGCTTTCCTGTACTACCTGAGTACTTCACAAGAGGATTTTGCAAAAGATGGTTGCAAAGGAAGTTGTCCTGGAGATTTTGGAACAGTTTCCTTATGGACCAATCATTGGCAGTTCGATCTCATTGGGTTAATTCTCGAACACGAACCTCAAGCCAAACAAACCCTCATTACAGAGCTATTTCTCGATCCAGAGGTTCCTCTGAACAAAAAAATTCCTGATTTGCTCAATGCCTATAACGCTTCATTAACCAGCGAAAGTTCATTTGAAGACGAGATCCGTCGACGCTTAAAAGATAACTCCGGTTGCTTTGGCTTCTTTTTCTTAATATTACCAGCTCTTTTCCTGGTACTTATACGGCGAATAAGCCTATTACTTTCCACACCTGCAAGTCCTATAGAATCAAACATGGGAGAAGACATACACATAACACCATTTGGCGCCCCATTTTTTGAGAATATCGGTTATCCCCCCATAAACGAAGAAATTGAAAATATTGAGGACATTAATAAGCTGGGATAATGTAAAGAAACAAGAAAAGAATATCGGGATTTTCTAACTTTTTCGTCTTTTGCTACTCCATTAAACCTTATGCGCCTCATTACTGATGGGGCGCATAGCTGATTGAGTTAAACAACCAGAGGACAGATCTTTTAGTTGGTTCTATACTCAAGACTTAAGTAAAACTCGGTACCTGGTGTAATGAAGTTTGCTACGTCCTGGTAGTCTTCATCAAATAAGTTATTGATAGAACCTTTTATTTTTAAGCGTTTATTAAATGCATAGGTAAAAGAGGTATCAACTAAAACATAATCGGATAGTGTAACGCGATCCGTGGTGAAGGTCGTATTATTAAATACTGCATCAGGTCGTTCACCATGGTATGACATATGCAGCAGATAGTTAAACGCACCAATGGTTTTACTCAGGTTGTAATTAAACACCTGATCTGCGCGACGAAGTAACTGTGAACCCGTCGAATCATCTTCTGCATCGACATACGAGTATGTGAATTTGTGGTTCAAACCAAATCCGTCAAAGTCGATGGTTGACTCAAAACCTGATAAAGTAGCCTTGGCAACATTAAATGGTTGGAAGAAAAATTGATCATTGGGAAGCCAGACGATCAAATCATCTACTTCATTATCATAAATCACAAATTCCAGACGAGCGTTTTCATATGAACCTCTAATTATCAACTCTACATTATCTGATGTTTCTGAAACCAGATCAGGGTTACCTGCGGAAAAATTTGAAGCGGGAAAATACAAATCATTAAAGGTTGGCACTTTAAAACCAGTTCCCTGGTTTACTATCACTGTCCAGTTCGAGTTAAGGCGATAACCTATACCCACATTATGGGTATTTTCAGAATCAATATTGTCGATTTCTTCGCGCCTTAAAGCCGCTTCAAAAATCCAGTTTCCGGTTTCATAAGCCAGGTGTAAAAAACCGGCCTCTGTGTCTCTTTCGCTCACAGAAAAGTTAGTTGACGCTTCAACTTCATCGGTATAAAAATCAAAGCCACCGGTCAGAGCGAGTCCTGAATCAGACGTATAATGAGTTAACCAGCTGTTCTGATCACGTTCAGTTCTAAAAAATGAAGTGGTTGTTTCGCTGTCGTCAGTTGATTCACTATAAGAGAAGGTGTTTAACCAATTTCCTGAACGATACAAGACATTTATCACCCAATGCTCATTTTCATAGTCTGATTTGTCTGCACCACCAAAAGCCGTGTCAAATTCCAGTTCACCGTGGGTGTCCTGATAAACCAGATCAGTCGAAAAATTATCGCTAAATCGGTAGTTTGAACGCAGTGAATAACTGGTTCGCTCAAATCCGTCATCGTCTTCCTGGGTGGGAGTTGGAGTGATGTTATAACCATCTGTCTCTTCATTGCTGATGCTCAGACTGGTAGATCCAGAGTCATAGCTGACGCCTGCCGTAGCTACCTGTTTGTTGTATCCATCCGATCCAGATGTTGCTTCCAATGAAGCTTCTGTACCATCAATTTTTCGGGTAATAATGTGGATCACTCCACCAATTGCATCGCTTCCCCAAATAGCCGCACGAGGGCCCTTTATTATTTCGATACGCTCGATTTGTACAGTTGGGATACTCTGTAAGCTCTTAACTCCGAGCGTGGCCGAACCGACCCGGACGCCATCGACTAATATCAAAGTTTGATTGCTGTTGGCTCCACGGGTGAATACTGACGCATTTTGACCGCCTCCTCCCTGACGAACCACATCCAGACCGGCAACTTTTGATAATAAGTCAGACATGGAAGTTGGTTGGATCAATTCAATCTCTTCGCGACTAATCAGATCAAAAGCACTGAGCACCGAGTCGAGAGGTTGTTCACTTCGTGAAGCGGTAATGACCAATGTGTTTTCTTGATCAGAATCGTTTGAACTGGTTGGATCTTCTGCAATGGCGGTAGCAGAAAAAGATGTAGCAATGGCAGCAAAAATAAAAGAATATTTCATTTTTTTTCCTCCAAATAAGACGCCCGCCGCGTCGTACTATGATGAAGCTAAAAATTTTAATTTAGGCTCAACAATAAATTAACTCAACTAAATTAAAGATAATTCAATGAGTTATCGTTTTGGCTCGGTGTTCGGGCTTATTCAATTAAGCGACACTTTGATTAATCCGGATTATCAAGTGTTCTCAATATGAAATTACCGTTGCGGGGGCAGCATGGGGTTTTCACCCATTTTCCCGAATTCCTGAAATTGCATTAACTTCAGGAGACGCGACTTTACGGGTTATTTGCTTCTAAAGCAAATAACTAACCTGAATTTGGGATAACTAATAACTTTTAGTTCTGCCGGAAACCTTCTGGAAATATAGTTTCCAGAAAGTTTGCTAGATCCTCAAACTTCTTTAGTTAACTAATCTTTATGCTATACTCGAAAATGTTTTCGGTGTGCTATGCACTTAAAGGGGAACGCGGTATATAAGCCGCGGCTGTACCCGCAACTGTAAATAGAGCGACGAGTCGAATACCACTGGTGCGATTAATTGGTATCGGGAAGGAGACTCAGAGGAATTCTCTATGAGCCAGGAGACCTACCGAAAAACATAACTTATGTACTTTTTCTGAGCGGGCTACTCAGTGGTGCGGTGTAGTGAACTGAACTCTGGCCTCTAAGCCGGAAAATCACTCGTCCCCAGCTAATCCCCCCGCTCAACAATCTGGGCGATAATCAATTGTCACACTCAAAAAATAACAAACAAATTGTTTTTGAGGCAGAGAACCTATGCTGGCAGGTGAAGGAAATCCAGATCCTCAACTCGCTTAATTTTTCAATTTTTGAAGGCGAGTTTGTTGGTATTATCGGTCCTAACGGTGCGGGAAAATCTTCTCTCTTGCGCTGTATGTACCGTAAAAACATACCTACGAGCGGCTCTCTTAAACTTTATCAACAACCTATTGAAAGTTATTCCCGCATAGCAGTGGCACGACAAATAGCGGTGGTTTTACAGGAATCTTCCAGTCACTTTGAACTGAGTTTGTTTGATGTAGTCGCAATGGGGATGACTCCCCGAAAGTCCATTTTATCTTTTGATACTGCTAGTGAACATGAGGAAATCAGAGCTGCGCTGGGTCAGGTTGATCTGTTGCATAAAGCAACTCAAGGCTTTAATTCTTTGTCGGGGGGTGAAAAACAACGTGCAATGATCGCACGAGCTATAGTGCAAAATAGCAATATCCTTTTGATGGATGAACCAACTAATCACCTTGATATTCAACACCAGATCGATGCATTGGTACTGGCAAAAAAAATGAATATTACAGTGGTGGTCAGTCTGCACGATCTTAATCTGGCTGCAGCTTTTTGTGACCGTTTGATCTTGATGGATAAAGGCAAAATAATTGCTGCAGATAGTTGTGAGCAAGTCCTTAATCAGGACAATTTAAAAAATGTTTTTTCGGTTGATGCCAAAGTGGACAAACATCCATTCCACGGTGGACCAAGGATCACCTTTGACCTTGGAGGTGGCTCAAATGTCGAATAGTTTTAAAAACTTTTTCTCAGGTTATGCAGGCATTACCTTTTGGGTTAGTGGTTTGTTGATCTTATCTATTCTATTTGGCCTGAGTGCTGGAAGTGTTTCACTCTCTTTCCAACAAATTTTTGCTGCTCTTTTTAATTGTACGCCTGGGACGATTTCAGACAGTGGAGAGATTTGTATGGTCAATCCAACAAACTACAAAATTATCTGGGAGATCCGTTTTCCAAGAGTATTAATGGCGCTTCTTACAGGGGCTGGATTATCAGTTACGGGTGCCATTTTACAATCAGTGACCCGGAATCCTTTAGCCGATCCCTATCTGTTTGGAATTTCTTCCGGCTCGGCGCTTGGAGCCGTTATTGCCATGACAGCAATTTCAGGCGCAGTTGTATCAATAACCTTTGGTGCACTTATCGGTGGTGCATTTTCTGTGTTATTGATGTTGACACTCGCTGGTCGTTCAGCGGTTCAGGTTGAGCGCCTGTTACTTTCCGGTGTGGCGGTTTCTTTTATGTTAGCAGCTTTCACCAATTTGATTCTTTATCACTCTGAACCGGAAATTGCCGCAACACTTTTGTTCTGGATCATGGGTAGTTTTTCCAATAGCCAGTGGAGCGAACTCCTACTCCCATTCGTGACCCTCAGTTTGGGGTTAACCTTGTTTGTTATTTATCGACGCTGGCTCAACGCTGTGCAAGCTGGAGATGAAAGCGCTCATACTTTAGGCGTGCCAGTAAATCAATTGCGTTTAACAATGTTAATCTTATGCTCAGCAATTACTGCAGTGTTAGTAGCACAAGTAGGCGGGATTGGCTTTGTGGGATTAATGATTCCGCATATATGTCGCTATATTGTCGGCGCGCAAATTCAGAGAATTTTATTTATGTGTGTCATGCTCGGTGGAAGTTTTATGATCTGGGTAGACGTGATAGCACGTTCACTTTTAACCCATCAGGTTTTGCCTGTGGGAGTTGTCACTTCGGCTATTGGTAGCTTTTTCTTTTTTGTGATTTTGAAGCGGCGGGGTTTATCAGTTTAATTTTGGAATGACGTGATTTTGGAATGATGTAATGTTTAAAATACCACTCGATAATTCATTATGCCTGATTAAGGATTTTGTTATTGGAGAAAACAATGAGCGATAAAAAAGAAACACAGCAAGAAAAACACAAGCGAAAAGCACAAAAACAAAAAGAAAGCGTTGACGCTTCCGTTGCAGCAGCCCAGATTGAAAAAGGGATCATGTTAGTGATCACCGGAAATGGAAAAGGGAAATCTACCGCTGGATTTGGCACCGTAACTCGTTGCGTTGGACATGGATATAAAGCCGCAGTGGTGCAATTTATCAAAGGAAAATGGGAGTGCGGTGAGCGCAATTTACTGCAACAGCATGGCGTTCCCTTTGCTGTTATGGCAACCGGTTTCACCTGGGATACGCAGAACCGGGAAGAAGATATTGCGGCTTCAAAAGAAGTTTGGATAGAGGCAAAAAAGTTCTTAAACGATCCACAATACCATGTAGTACTGCTGGATGAATTAACCTATATGCTTGCTTATGATTACCTGGATAAACAGGAAGTTCTGGACGCTCTTGCCAATAGGCCGGAACAACAATCTGTTATTGTTACTGGCCGTGGCGCAGTTCGAGAGTTACGCGAATTGGCTGATACTGTAAGTGAAATTAAAGATGTGAAACACGCTTTTAAAGCCGGCATAAAAGCACGTAAAGGAGTGGACTGGTGAATAAAAACTTAATCGTTTTTATAATATGCTTATTAGGATTGTCTACTGCCAAAGCAGAGCAAATCACTGAATTACCAGAGAATAATAATTCGTTGCAAGCTAAGGTAAAATCAGCCAAACGGATTATCGCTCTGTCCCCTCATTCGGTGGAGCTACTTTTCGCGATAGGTGCAGGGGATCGAATTGTAGGCACTGTTGAGTACGCAGATCACCCTGAAGCGGCGCTAAAAATTCCTCGCATTGGAAATTATTCCGGTGTCCAGATCGAACAGGTGTTGGCGTTAAAACCTGATTTGATTATCGCATGGAAAAGTGGAAATAAATTAGCTGACTTACAGAAAATGGAATCTCTCGGACTTAATCTTTTTTATAGCCATCCTAAAAACGTCAGTGAAATTAGCCGTGATCTAATCAGGTTGGGAGAACTTACCGGCTTGCAGAAAAATGCCCTCAAAGCCAGATCTGATTTAGAACAAAAATATCAAATACTCAAGAAAAAATATCAAAAAAAATCTAAGGTTAAAGTTTTCTACCAGCTTTGGCATGATCCTCTACGAACCGCAGGAGCTGATAGTTGGATAGACTCTTTGATCAGGGATTGTAACGGACATAATTTGTTCGATGATGCAGCAACAGCCTACCCGATTGTTTCTATGGAATCTGTACTGATAAAAGATCCTGAAGTCATTATTATTCCTCATCATTCTGGTGACGAGGAAGCAAAAAGAGAAATATGGATAAATTGGCGAGAGATCTCCGCAGTAAAAAATGAGCACCTGTTTACTATTAATGGAGATATTTTACATCGCTTTTCTCCACGCGTAATTCAGGGACTGGAAAAACTCTGTCAGTCTATTGATTCAGCCAGAAAATAGTATGAACAACAAACCTAAATTCATCAGTTGAATCACAGAAAATTGCTTACCTCCACGGATGGAGGGTATGCAGTAGTAATGCCTGGAGCATTACCTGTCCTGCTTTTTCTGCATACATACCATCCTGGTAATAACGAAAGTCTACGCAAGCCCTTGGCGCACTTAGAAAAGAGCAAGCTTTTTGGAACAGTTTGTTAAGCTCTCTTTGGCAATATGCAGATCCTGTTCACTTGTCTGCCAGTTACTCAACGCGGCTCTAATAATTGTTCGTCCCTGCCAACTGCTAGGACTTAAAAACAATTTGCCTTCCTGGTTAATTAAACCAAGCAGTTGAGTTGTTAGAAGATCAGCCTGTTGCTCTGATAATCCCAGGCAGTTTGGGCGAAACAACACGACATTGAGTTGGCAGTCGATCATCAGCTCAAATTTATTGTTTTGTGCCAACCAATCGGCCAGGGCTTTGGCTGTGTTGATATTAGTATTTACCCATTTCACTATTCCCTCGCGACCATAGGTTAGTAAGCTATACCATATTGGAAAAGCGCGAAATCGACGTGAATTTTCTATACCAAGTCCCATAAATTCAGGTTCATCACCACTACGGGTTAAATAAGGTGCAGATACCTCACAGCATTCAACCAATAAGTTCTGGTGTCTTGTATAAAAGGCTCCTGAGTCATAGGGTACATTGAGCCATTTATGAAAATCTACCGTAATTGAGTCCGCATTTTCAATACCTTTGGTTAAACCATTTTTTCCCTTTATCACTCGTTCAAAAAGACCAAATGCAGCATCTACATGTAACCAGGCATTATGTTGTTGACACAGTTTTGAAATTTCGCTCAGATCATCAAAACTGGTTGCAGTTACCGTTGCGGCACTTGCAATCACTATTTTGGCTTTTGCACTGCTGGCCTCAAGCTTGGCGGCAAGAACAGAGGGATCCATTAACGATCTGCTGATCAAACTGCAAACATTGATAGGTTATGGTGGACTCATTCATGGTTTTAAAAATTATGTGCTTCGTGGTGGAAAAGAGTATGTCGAGCGCTTCAATAAAAGACATGTAGAGGCCAAAAAAATCATCAATAGCTATCAGAACCTGGTCGAAATAACCCAACTGGAAGTTGGACATCTGAATGTCATTAGAGTAACACTTCAAAAATACCAATCGCTGCTGGAAACGGTGTCCAAAATATATGAAGACGGTCAGTCCATACAAAAAATAGACCCTGCAGTCAAAGTAGATGATAAACCAGCCTTAATAGCCATTTTGAAGTTACATAATTACATAACAACAATAGACACCAGTATTTGGTGGAAAAAAAACTCTTTCCGTCTTGAGTTGATCAAACAAGTGAGCGATATCGTCAGAAGAGATCTGGTAAGTGAAGTACAACGCACGATTGAAACTGCAGAAAATACACTTATCTTCTATCTCATCTTAACGGTGTTCAGCATATTGATTTCAATGGTAATAGGTTATCAAATAATGCGCAGAATGGTTGACGAACTGGAAAATATCTCCAGCAATATGCGTAGGATGCAACTAAGTGGTAATTTTGATCTTCAGCTGAAAGTCAAAGGAAATGATGAAATCAGTGAAATGGCGCAAGCCTTCAATAACCTGATTGATGAACGCAATAAAAATGAAGCCATTCTTGGAATCATTCTGGGATTTACTGAGCTGGCAATGGAATCGAATAATGCAGAACAATAACAAAAAAGGCTGGACTATCTGAGTAAAATTTATGCATCAGGTGAACGGGCCAGGGAACTGGTTGGGCAATTACTTACCTTCAGCCGAGGCAAAAAAAGCCAGAAATTTCAGAAAGTTCAGTTATCCGGCATCTTGGATAATACGCTTAAATTACTTCGCCCCATGTTACCCAGTACTATTGATATTACAATGAAATTTGAAGAAGATCTTCCCAGGGTGATGACAGATCCCACTCAAGTCCACCAAATTATTATGAACTTATGCATCAATGCCCAGGATGCCATTTCAGATCATGGAAAAATTGAAATAGAATTAAGTCTCGTTAGCGAAGAAAATACAGTTTGTACTTCATGCCAGAGAGCGTTTTCTGGTGAGTTTGTAGAATTAACCATAAAAGACACCGGTGAAGGTATTGATTCAAAACATATTCATTCATTATTCGAGCCTTTCTTTACAACCAAAGAAATGAGCAAAGGCACTGGCATGGGTTTAGCCATTGTGCATGGCATTATGCATGCTCATAACGGACATATTATTTTAAATTCCGAGCCCGGTGTAGGTAGCACATTCAGATTGCTATTTCCGGTGATAAGAGAAGAGTTACAAATAAACACCATGTCTAAAACAACCGAAAAGGCCAGGGAGATGCTTAAGCTATGGCCAGAAATACCTATCATTCTATGTAAGGGATACAATGCAAATATGACTGAAGAAATTGCAAAAAACATGGGGATAGTAGCATATCTGAATAAGCCTATAAGTATGGTTGAATTAAACTCAATTATTAATCAACTCTTTGAATAAGACTTTTCCAAACGTAACTATTCAGCTTCCCCCTAAAATGAGCCATCTCATCGTTCAAAAATGGTCAAATAATCGAGACAGTTAATAGCTCCATGCATTAACTGCATAACCCACATCCATGTGGGGATATACTCACATTTTTTGCCTCGATCTG
>JBFFIY010000178.1:0-9498 GCA_041556195.1 Enterobacterales bacterium | reverse complement strand
GATTTAATCGATGCTAGATTGTCTATGTTCATGATAGTTCTCATAATAGAGATCATGGACTAAATAGATAAATATTTCAGGCTCTTTTTATTCTGGAATCACTTACTTCTTTCGGGCTCATTTCATATTGGACAAGGCTACCAGAATACAAAACCAATAAAATCGTGTATTATTAATTTCACCTTGCGCCATAGCATAAAAATTATGTTATTGGACAATAACCTATACATTAACGTGCCAGTATCAGTTAAAAAGGATACATTTATGACCGAGCAGATTTCAAAAATTCTGGTTGTCGATGATGACATGCGTCTAAGACATCTTCTTGAACGTTATTTAAGAGAACAGGGGTTTTATGTTCGCACCGCAGCAGATAGCGAACAAATGAACCGTCTGTTAGAGCGAGAAAATTACAATATGATGGTGCTGGATCTAATGCTTCCAGGAGAAGACGGGTTAACCATCTGCAAACGACTCCGCTCTGAAGGCAGTAAGATGCCTATCATTATGCTAACAGCCAAAGGTGACGAAGTTGACAGAATCATTGGACTGGAGTTAGGAGCCGATGATTATCTGGCTAAACCTTTTAACCCGCGAGAACTATTAGCACGGGTAAAAGCTGTTCTTCGTCGTCAGGCTCTGGATATTCCCGGCGCTCCCAGCACTGAAGAAAAATTTATTGAGTTCGGAGGGTTTAAACTAAACCTGGCTACTCGAGAAATGAACAAGGGAGGTGAACCTATCACTCTAACCAGTGGCGAATTTGCCGTACTTAAAGCTCTTGTTTCGCACCCCAGACAGCCTCTATCTCGAGATAAATTAATGAATATGGCCAGAGGCAGGGATTATAGTGCTCTGGAAAGAAGTATTGATGTCCAGGTTTCCAGGTTACGTCGCCTGGTCGAAATTGATGCTGCTAATCCAAGATATATTCAAACCGTCTGGGGTGTGGGTTATGTCTTTGTCCCAGATGGGGAAGATGGTTAGCTTCAGGATTTTATACTCGTAACCATGCAAATACTGCCGAAAACAGCATTTAGTCGAATTGCCTTACTAATTGCTAGTTTGTTGATTATCAATCAATTAATTTCTTTTTACTCTGTATCGGTTTACATCATAAAACCCCACTGGCATCAGGTCGTCCATTTATTAGCGGCTCAGGTCAGAGTAGTGTTTATGGATCTGGAACAGGAAATTCCTGAAGAAGTGGGTGTCGCTTTTGCTGAAATAACAGGCATTCGTGTGTTTGATAATAATGAGAGTGATATACCTGGATTAAATAAAGCTGTCTATTATTCCAATATTTCCGACGAAATGAGCTTGGCTCTCGGCTCGCCCACAGAAGTCAGGTTAGAAGAAGGCACAACCCTTTATGCCTGGGTAAAAGCACCCGGATTTGAGCACATCTGGGTACGTCTACCCCTGGCAGAATTTGAACTTGAATTTCCCCTTCGGTTATTAATTTACCTTACTGTAATTAGCTTCCTTTCTGTCGTTGGAGGCTGGGCATTTACTCGTCAAATCAGTCGGCCACTCAGGCGATTACAGTTTGCCGCTCGAGAGGTGGGTAGAGGCGATGTTCCTGGCGACCTAAGAGAAGAAGGTTCAGTTGAAATGGTTGCTCTAACCAGAGCTTTTAATCAAATGGCTCGAGATGTATACCAGTTAGAAGCTGACCGAACTTTATTATTGGCAGGAGTTTCCCATGATTTAAGGACACCCATAACCCGTGTTCGTTTGGCCAGTGAATTCTTACCCGAGACGGAGAAAGATATTTCCGAAGGTATCATCAGAGATACTGAGGAAATGGATGCCATTATTGAACAGTTTCTATCCTATGTAAAACATGGTAGAGAAGAACCTAGAACATGGCAGAACATCAATACACTTATTCAACAGGTAGTAGAGTCAGCTAACACTCAGGGCAGAATCAAAGTAGATTTAAAAGAATTACCTCGCATGAAAATCAGAGCTCTTGGCACCAAAAGAATGGTCGGCAACCTCGTTCAAAACTCCCTTCGATACAGTGATAAAACTGTGACCGTTTCAACAGACGTCGAACAGAATAACTTTATTGTAATCAAAGTGATCGATGAAGGCCCTGGTATTGACGAAAGTAGATTGGAAGAACTTTTCCAGCCCTTTAAACGGGGTGATGAAGCCAGAGGCGGCAAAGGGAGTGGTTTAGGACTAGCTATTGTCCGAAGAATTGCTGAGATGCATCAGGGTCAGGTGACCATGCATAATCGGGAAGAAGGTGGTTTAGAGTCGAAAATATTTTTGCCCCTGCTTGAAAACAAAAATGACGAATAAAAAAGACATCACTCAAAATAGCACCTAAACAACAACCTTGCCGGCTAACGCTTTCTCTACAATGGGATGAACAAATTCACCTACTTTTCCGCCCAGAGTGGCAATTTCTCTTACCAGAGTCGAAGAAATAAACACATATTGCTCTGCTGGCAACAAAAATACACTTTCCACGCCAGGACTTAGCCGTCGGTTCATGTGGGCTAACTGAAATTCATGTTCATAGTCTGAAACCGCTCGGATCCCCCTCAATAAAGCATGGGCACCAACTTCATTAGCAAAATCAATTACCAACCCGGAAAAACCAAGTACCTTGCAATTTTTGATCTTCTGCTCAGCCAATACGCTTTGACATAGATGAACTCTTTCTTCCAGGGTAAACATCGGGTTCTTGCCTGGATTGGCAGCGACTCCAATAATGACCTGACCAAATAAACGGCTGGCACGATGAATAAGATCCACATGTCCCGCAGTTAAAGGATCAAAGGTGCCAGGATAAAGAACTGTTTTTGTCATAAAGTAATTTTGCCTATATAAAATAGAACCACTATAGATCTTATACCATAAAAATGAAATGATAGTTTTATTGAGTTTAATACAAAAGAGTATTCCTATGACCATTTCAATACAGGGATTTTTTGATCCAAATAGCAACACCATTAGTTATCTTGTTTACGACAAAGCTTCCAAAAAGGCCGCAATTATCGATCCTGTACTGGAGTTTACAGCCAATGATGGCCACATTACCACCCAAAGTGCAGATGTCATTCTCTCCATAGTTGAGAAACTATCATTAGAGGTTAACTGGATCATGGAAACCCATGCCCATGCCGATCATCTTTCTGCGGCTCAATATCTGCAAAAAGCTTTAAGCGCTGATATTGTTGCAAGCCATCACATTACACAAGTACAGGCGATCTTTAATAAACTGTTCAATTTACAGGGTGAGGATGTTGCAAACAAAGATGATTTTCAAAAGCTTGTCAAAGAAGGTGATATTTTACCTTTGGGAAATAGTTGTTTTCACATTATTGAAACGCCCGGACATACCCCTGCTTGCGTGAGTTATCAAATTGATGACGCAGTATTTGTAGGAGACACCATATTTATGCCAGACTTTGGTTCTGCCCGTTGTGATTTTCCGGGGGGTGACGCCAAACAACTTTATCACTCCATACAACGCTTGCTTGCGTTGCCCGATAATACCCGACTGTTTATGTGCCATGACTATATGCCAAATGGCCGAGAAGTCGAATGGGAAACCACTGTAGCCATACAAAAACAACGCAATATCCATGTCCATAAACAGATCACAGAACAAGATTTTATACAAATGCGACAACAACGAGATAAACAATTACCAGTACCGCAATTATTATTGCCGTCCATTCAAGTTAATATCAGGGCGGGCAAATTACCCACTGTAGAAAGTAACCAGACTGCCTATTTGAAATTGCCGATTAATGCACTGTGAAACTGTGCGTACAGATTGGAACTATGCACTTTAATCTGTTTCATTTTCACAAACCATTAAATGTCACAATCACGAAAACAAAATGCACCACACTTTTGATTTACATATGATGAATTTAGAGGCTTTGATCTGGTGCAATAAACTTTGTTATTTCTCCAAGTGAGTGCAAAGTTTGTTCAATTTTTTTACAGCCAGGCATTATGAATAATTAGGGGTATATTCCTGATTAAGTGTATTATTCAGGTTTAACTTTCTCTGAAAGGTTCTTTATCATGCAATGTCGTTCTGGATGTGGTGCCTGTTGTATCGCCCCTTCTATAACTAGCCCACTTCCCAATATGCCTCAGGGTAAACCCGCTGGTGTACGCTGCTTTAACTTAGATAAGAATAATCTTTGCAGGGCTTTTGGCGATCCTTCCAGGCCAGAGTTCTGCCTGGAGTTTAAAGCCATGGAAACGGTTTGTGGCAAAGATAGGCAGCAAGCCTTGGACAATCTGATCTGGTTAGAAAATGCGACATGCTAATAAAATATTAATTAGTGCCTGTTTAAGACAAATACAGCTCAAATACAATTTATATTTTTTTTGATTGCTCTTCTATCCATTTATTTTTTTCTTCCCAAATATCATTCAACCATTGCTGGGTTTGCACACGACAGTGTTTATCTTCGGTATAATTCCCCCGAATAGCTTCAGGTATTTCAAACATTCGAAGCTTAACCTGGATCTTGTTAGCTTTACCTCCAAGAAAACCTAACAACCCTGGGGTCTGTTTTGGATAAAATATGGAAACATCGATTAAGCGATGGATCTTTTCTCCCATAATCGTCATAACATAGCCAAGCCCACCTGCTTTAGGTTTGAGTGAATGCGAAAATGGAGACTGCTGGTTTTGATGTTTTGCATGAGTAAACCTGGTACCCTCTGCAAAATTCATAATGGTCACGGGAAAGTCTTTAAATTTTTCACAAGACTTCTTTGTAGATTCAAAATCTTCGCCCGCTTTTTCCGGATGTTTGCGCAAATATTTCTTTGTATAACGTTTCATAAAAGGGAAATCTAATGCCCACCAGGCAAGCCCTAAAAATGGCACCCAGATAAGTTGTCTTTTTAAGAAAAACTTTAAAAATGGGATTTTATAATTAAATATTTGTTGTAATATCAGAATATCAGCATAACTTTGATGATTTGCAATCAGCACATAAGAAAATTCATGATTAAGCCCTTCTATTTCACTGACATCAATGTTGACTCTGGAAATATGCTTAAGCAACCAACTGTTTACACTAATAAAAGACTCACTGAAAAAAATCAATAGTTTGGATATAGAAATTCGCAGGGCTTTAATTGGTATAATAAGTTTAAAAAAAGCCATGATGATTAGTGGAGTGCACCAGAATAGCGTATTAATCCACATCAGTGTCAGTACTAAAATACCCACCAGATTTTTGTATAGATTGCTCATAGTCATAGAATTAAGCTGAAGGTAGGTGAATAATACCTTAAAGGCATATTTTTCTAAATAGAATTATTATCCTGAACACGCATTTCAAATGTTTATACCCCTAATTATTCAGCTGAACTTTAGTTTGATAATAACAAACGTCTAAGTTCCCATTGCCTTTAAAATGAAAAAATTCATTTTCCAGCTTTCTTGCACTTTGCAGGCGTTTATTGAAAGCCTGTGAAGTATCCTTTTGAACTTGTATCTCCAGACGTTTTTCAGCGATAAGATCACTTGCCACTTTTGCTGATAGAATTTTACTACGCGCACTCACCTCGTCAATAACACCACCCTTATCTTTGTTACCACGTTTAACCGCCTGAACGTGTTGCATCCCAGATATCACCCGACCAAAAGTACTCATGTTTCTATCAAGATGGCGCGGAGCCTGTCCAATGGCAATATAAAAATCAGTTGTGCCACTATTGATATCATTATCACGAGCCATAGCAACTGCTCCATAACAATGTAATAACCATTCCTTTTTCGACTTTAAATCTCTGCCAGCAGCAAAACTTTGAATATATCCTGTTTCAGGTGCAATAAATTCTGGAGATTGCACCACATTGAAATCTGATGCCATAACCATATTACGATCGAGTTCTGCATTTAGAGATGATTTATGCTTACTTGCTTTTTTCTCAGAGAAATCACCCGCCTGAGCCACAAATCCATCAATCACTCGATAAAAATCCAGCCCATCATAAAAACCTTCACGGACCAGATTTTTAAACTGTTTCACATGCTCAGGCGCCATAAAAGGTGCCAGTTCAATAACAACCGTCCCTGACTCTAATTCAAGGTAAACCATATCCTCTGGTTTAGGTGTACGCCACTCTTCATCAGCAAAAAGACTAAAAGAAACAGAAAACATCATTAGAAGTAGCACAGTTTTCATTATTTGCCCCTGCTTTTTAATTAATGGTATACGATTAATTAATCGTATAAACGTTGTAAAAAAAGATCGACATTAATCGCAATATCATCCTCACCAACACCATCGAAAGGGTTTTCCAGGTGTGCCTGGATATTTGACAGACTAACTAAAACCAATGAGAATAATATTGGCATAACATAAGAAACATATTGAGAATATTCCATTGCTTCATGCGCAAAATAAGGCCCATATAAAACAGGCAATAACGAAATAAATATCGTACTAAAAGTTCTTAGTGTTTTTGGTGTAGGATACTGAAAAATATGCTTGGCATCTTCAAATGCTACAAACATTTTACTTAAATATTGATTGCAGCGAGAAACTTCTCCAGCCGACAACCCGTTACCTCTTAATTCATGTTTTATAAATTTTGAAAGTTCAGAAAACGCCTTATAAACATCACTTTCATTTTGTCTTGAATGTTCAACACTACCCGAAAATAATTTTTTACAAGACAGCAAAACTTCACCCAATAACTTTCTCGATTTATTAAGTGTTTCTTCAGAAGGATTTTCTAACCAATCTCGAGTGACAAAAAAGATAGCCCTACCTAATGCTTTTATCGCACTGTATTTACTTAGCGCGACTTCACGTCGTTTATAGGCGCCATTGATTGAAAATACAATTGGAAAAATAATGGCAGTTGCAATAAGTGTTAGTGGAAAATCCGCAATAATTTTATAACGAATACAGAAATACGTTGATAGAACCGACAATATTGCAATAACCAAGGTTTTAAAATTAATGATTAAAAATATTTTTTTCATATGTATTCTCTAATTAAAATCAATATGGCTGAAGATATTTATGTCTTGTTTTATAACAGCAGCTTTACAGGCACAACTTTATAAGCACAGCGCCGCGCTCCCTTTAGCTGATGTTCAGTACGTTCAATCGTTGCCACATCCGCTAATAACTCTTGAAATAATTCAAGTTCAGATCGACAAAAATTTTGACATTGCGTAGCCGCTGCACAGATAGGACAGTGATTTTCTAATAACAAGATATGATCGCCACAGATTTCGACCTCTGCCATATAACCTTCTTCTGTACGAATTTGTGCTAAAACTTCTATTTTTCCCTGAGCAGTTTTTTCATTTTTCAGTCTGGTTTGATAACGTTCTTTTGATTCTTTTTCTCTCTGGCTAATCAATTTATCTAACGCATTTTCTCCAAAAATACTGTCAATAGAAGTAAGTAAATCCAGAGTTAAATCAGCATGTCGATCAGGGAACCTGCTTTGACCTTTTTCTGTAAGATGCCAGAATCTTCCAGGACGTCCAACACCCTGACTTTTTATATAACTGGTAATTAAGCCGCTTTCTGAAAGCTTCAATAATTGCTGCCTGGCACCCATGCTGGTTAGCGATAACTGCTTCGCCAAAAAAGCCGACGTGCTTTCACCACGAGTTTTAAGCAGATAAAGTACTTTGTCTTTAGTGCGATTACTATTGTTCATTTGTTTTAATAGTGTTCATTGTTTTTAATGACTTCCATCTGGTTTGTGTTTAATACTCAAACAGCTTGCTCTGCCAGTTGTTCTGATAGTTATAGGCAGGCAATTTCTGACAATAGATAAACCAAAGCCCACTACAAATCGCCATAACACCACCCACTAGCATCAGTGTATCAATGGATAATAACACAATATAACTACCCGCTAATGCCATGATGATATTTGTCAGGCAAAAAGTTGACACCATATTCCCCATTAACTGACCCTGATCCAAATGTTTAAACCGTTCCGACATCCAGGCCGTGTACAGGCTGTTATACATTGCAATAACAGCACCTGTTAGCACGAAATGTCCATATAATTTCCAGCCAGTGGGATCAAACTGAAGCAGTATCATCAACACACCTAACCCTATAAATCCTAAAGTGATCACTGTTGTTCGCCCTAACATTTTTTCGAGTGGAAGCAGCAACCCAACAGCCACCAAAATCATCGATAGAGTCAGAGCAAAAGTCGCCATAGCAATTTGTAGGCTATCCATTGAAAAATTTTGCACCAGATATACAGGATAAAACTCGTAATAAGTATTCACCCCAAGAGTGGCTAAAACGTAAACCCATAAACAAGCCAACAACCCTGGAGATCTTAGAAATTCAATCGTGGAAAGCGCTTTTTTACCAGAGTTAATGTTATTTTTTTGCAACCTTGTTTTAGTTAACCCCGTTTCAGGTAACCATTTAGCCACAATGATTAAGGTCATAAGACTCAAACAGGCAGCTATCGCAAAAGGCCAACCATAACCAAAACCAGTGACACCTCCAGCAATAAGTGGCCCGATAAGATAACCCGCATAACCTGCCGCACTTAAATAACCAAAAGATTGGGTTTTATTGATTTGCTGCCCCAGATCCGTGACGATAGCTCTGGCAACAGCCACATTTCCTACACATAAACCTGTGAGCAACCTTGAGAGTATTAACAACATAAAACTATCAAGATAAATTGCCAATGCAGATAAAGCATTTCCGGCAACAGCTCCCAACAACGACCAGAATAATACCGGTTTACGTCCCAACCTGTCCGAAAGTTTTCCCAGGTAGCTCCCTCCTACCAAAAGCCCTGCTGGATAAGCCGCCAAAACCAACCCCATCAGAATCATTGGCGGTAAATGCATAAATTGATTTAATTGAGATGAATTATTGGTTAAAAACAGAGGTGAAAATATAGGATAAGGCAAGGCTATACCGATATAACCAATCAACGAAATCAATAACACCATGGTAAGGGTTTGTTTAGGAGAAACCATAGGAAAATTCTTTATATAAACTTATTTGTTTATATATTAGCCTTCAAACTCTCTTTTGTAAACTGTTTTGTTTGTTAATTGGTAAGCGTCTAAGTCGTATCTCTACAGCTGCAAACACTTTGCAAACCATTAAGCTCTTATAAGTTTATTGGAAAACTTGCTTTATCAGGTGAAATCAAGCCGATTGAAGAGCAGTAGCAAGAGAAAATAAACAGAGATAAAGTCCTGGAATTTCAGGGCCAACTAGATTTTTTCTGACAATAGTCATTAATATCATCCATGAAAGAACGTGGCTCCCATTATCAAGTCACTTGATTTTCATTACAACAAGCAAACGCCTTAATAAACATGAGAGATTGTACTTATTTATTGGTAACTATTCAGCTTACCCCTAAAATGAGCCATCTCATCGTTCAAAAATGGTCAAATAATCGAGTATACTCACATTTTTTGCCTCGATCTGACTCATTTTAGAGGCAACCTGAACAGTTACGGGTACATGTAACAACTCG
>JBFFIY010000177.1:0-9776 GCA_041556195.1 Enterobacterales bacterium | reverse complement strand
TCACAAATGGCTCATTTTAGGGGTAAGCTGAATAGTTACCTTTATTTTAAAAAGTTATGAACAGTTGCAGCTATTTCAACGCTGAGAACCGCTAAAATAGTTGTACTGGGCGGCTGTTCTTATCCCGAGCCCAGGTAAGTTGGTTAGTTAGTAACAAGTCCTTGTTATTGGTGTCCAAAGTGATGGGTGCATGCTTATGTACACTTATTGTGGACAAGTACATGTGTTTTATTATTGTTGCAAGCTAGTGATTAAAATGTAGCGCTTTGGTGTTAGAGGAGTACGAAGCCGAAAATAATAATATTTAAGGGAATTAGAAATATGAGGGCTTTTCAGAATAAGTTTATAGATTCCGTAGCAACGAAGTATTCATACAGTCATTTGAAAATAAAGGATATTGCTAAAGAACTTGCAATGTGCGAGCGTCAGCTACAGAGGAATACTAAGCAATCTCTAAATATGTCACCTGCGGAGTATTTACGGAAGTATCGTCTTGTACGATCCACCGAGCTATTGGAACTCGGAACTCCAATCAGAAGAGTGGGTTATAAAGTAGGTTTTGCATCATATAGTTATTTTGCGCGCTGTTTTAAACAGGAATTTGGATGTACTGCAAAGCAATATGTATTGAATCAGGATTAGGCTAAACAAAAATGTCATGGGGCAATGTGCTCACAGGTTATTCCAATTGAAGTTATCAGCCTGATTCACAAATATAAATAAAGAGAGGAATTTATGAAAGATAGTACAAAATCATTTTTTATTACTATTGCGGCATTTTTTGTAGTGATGATTATTACTCATACCGCCAGCTTTGGAGCTAATGTTGAGTTAGATAAAGATATTACACTGCCCGATATCCTGGGTATTCTTACATCTTTTATGATTTTGACTCTGGTTGTAGAGAGATTTGCTGATGTGGTTATAACAGGGCCAAGAGAATTTGAAAAGATAGCGCTATTAGAATCTATTTCAGCTAAGGAACAAAAAAGTGAAGATGTAACAGACTTAAAACAACAATTAAATAATTTCCGTTCTGAAACCAGAAAAACCACCATGCAACTAAATTTATTTCTTGGGTTAATAATTGGTTTTGCAGGCTACAGAATACTAAGTGCTTTAACGGGTAGTATTGATAACCTGGAAGTTAATCAGAAATTAATGTTTCATACGGTTGATATTTTACTTACCGCAGGGCTTGTTGCAGGTGGTAGTAAAGGTATTAATGTGATTTCAAAGTCCATGAGAGATTGGTTTAAACCAGCTAAAGATGCCTGAACGATCTAAGTGGTGGCAATGCCAATAGAGATCTTGCCAGCGGTGCATTGTGCTGGATGTTAAAAGAGAGTAGTGCTATAGGCGAAGGCAAGGGACTTAAATTTAGAGACGGGATCCTGGAGTCTATTCAAGATGACCCTTTGGAAGTGTCCCATAACTCCTATAAAAGCACATTCTTTAAGTTGCGTTCAGGTCCCAGAAATATTGCTGCGATGATACCTTCTAACAAGAGTAAATTTCATCCGAACGCGTTATTGCGTCAACTGAAATCACCTATTGTGCATTAAGCGGGTTAAATAAGGAGCTTTCCATAGTTGCTGGTGTATTGATTCGATGTGATTTGTGCCTTGTAAAATAGACCAGGCTTGTATCCTAAGCTTTTTACATCTATATTTTTAAAGCTACTCTGATTAAAACGTAGTTGTGAGGGAGCGATGCTAAAATGAATGTATGTCCGTAATCAATGAAGATGCATGATTACAGGTATACAACCTACAATACAAATAAAAGAGAATTTTGGGTTTGATATAGTAAAACAGTAGTATTTCAGTTGGCAGGAGCTTTGATAAGACCCAATCACAATATAAAAAATGCTTAGCAAGTTATAACAACCTCTGCAACAAAAATGGCAGATGCTCCGTTGGCTTTCAAAAGAAATTTTATCAATAAAGAACTTCCTATATAAATCGTGATTTTTACGGGAAGATTACATTTTACTGGTAAGTTTGAGCAGTATTTATATCTATAACTAGAGGGAATTTCAATGAGTTTATTTAGAAGTACAATTACATTACATAAAGATGCAAGTTCTCAATTATTCAATAATCTGATTAATATTGTTAAAACACAAAATGATACAGTAGAAAGTATCCTTGAAAAATTAAATCAGATCCAGTCTCTTCAAGATTTGCAACAAAAAGCTGAAGAAGAGGGGATAACCACCGAAAATGTTGCTGATTTTATTCAACAATTATCGAAATGGGTCCCGTCATGGAATAATGTGGGAAACAGTATAATGTTAAACCCAATTAGTAATCTTGAAAAAAAACAGACATGGCCGTTGATTAATATTGAGCCAGGAGATTCAAATAGACTCACGGGCAATCTGGCATGGGTATTTAATTACCAGTTAGAAGCAGGTTTAGATATTAACTATCAGCCTCAAGTTCCAGACTTTTTAGAGGGTAATGTAGCGACAGATACTCGTTTTTTGAATTATAGTTTGTCTGGAAAAATGGCGGCTGGAACTTCTGTATCTTTATCCTTAGCAAAGGCGGCACTGGCATTCAGCGCTGGCGGTGCTGTTCAAGCCTCGGCAAATGGTGCAATTAGTTTTTATTTTAATCATACTCCAGAAATCCTGTTTTTCGACGCTTTGGTTCAAGATTTGCCACAGTTAAGCAAGATTGAAAATTATTCGTCATTCGACCTGAATAATGAACAGGGTAACCTACAGGCTGTTTCAATTGATTTATCAGGAGAAGTAAAACTCTCTGCAAATATGAATCTGGGTTACCGCTGGGATACTGGCGTTCTTATTAATGATAGCAGCGATAATAAGCCTATTGGAGTTGATTTGGGAGTTGCAGCAAAGGCATCATGGCAATTGTCTGGTGAAATGACATTGTTTTGTTATCGGGTAGAGGGTGAAAATAGCATCATGATTGAGTTGCAGCGAAGTAAAACTCAGTCTGATGACAAATCGTTATCGATTGGAGCCACAATAAGTGCTCCAGGTATTCAAGATGTAGCCAGAAAATATCTTTCGGAGTTGACTGAGTACAAACAACAACTGCAAAGCTTTCTAGATGTCTATGGTGAGCCAAAAAAATGGTTGATTGAAAATATAAATAAACAATTTGTGGACAATCCAGATTGGGTTCAGAAAATTATCGGATTGGCCAGCGGACAGGAAGATAGCACACAGTTACAAGAGGGGCTTGCAACTAAAATCTCAGATGAATTAGCGATCCCATTTACAAAAATTGATGAATGGTTAAATGATCAGGATCAAAAAGATATCATTGCTACTCAGATCTCAAAAGTATTTGGACAGGAGAAAGGTAGTGAGGCTGAACAATATATTCTGAAACTGCTTAATAACAACCTGAATGATTATCAGACAGAAATTTCCACTAAAATTAAGGGTTGGTTGTCTGATGCTGCAAATAAAGAGATTTTAGAGCCTTTAGCTGAATTTGGTCTTGATGTGAATAACCTTTTAGACCAAACAGATGCTGAAGTGAAAAAGGTATTACAACCCCTCTATAAGTTTAATGCATATTATCAATCAAAATTACAACTACTAACTGACTTTGTTGATAATACCATGACCGAGGAATTGGGCATGTCATTTGTGCAAAGTGAAAAAGAAACTGATATAGATTCTGCCTTAATAAAGGTTAAACTCAAACTCAATCAAGAGGAAGGTTCTCAAAACAGCAAAACCATAGCAAAGCTTTATCAACAATGTTTACTTGGAGATTTTTCTGAGTTATTAACGCTTTATCGTTCTGATGACGATTATAGCAATCTGTTTACCCTGGAAGAGAGTGTTTTTAAATCTGCTCAAAATAGAGAAAATATTTTTTCAATATCGATTAATCTATTTGGTTTAAAGTCTCGTTCGCAAACGATTATGAATTCTGATGCCATCATAGAGTACGATGGTAAAGGACAGTTATCTGTTTTTGAGTCTAAAGCGGTTTTTGAGAGAATAAAAGAATCAGGAAATGAAGCCAAACAGGTCAAAGTGTTAAATCAGGTGAATCTTTTGCAGGGAAGTAAAAGTAAATACAGCGTAGTTGCTGAATATGATGATTCTGATTTAACAACAAATGAGCTGGTTGGATTTTTAGACTTGTTCGAGTCAGTAGGAATGACTCCTGAAAACACTGCTGTCAAAGTTAAACAAAAGTTAATAGAGTTGAGTCTGATAGATGTTAGCCAAGAACATCCCTTAACGCTTAGAAATGGATTGTCTTTAACACCAGAACAAATATCTATTGCTTGCGAGCAAGGGGATACTGAAGTTGAGTTGGTTGCTTTGAAACAACAAAGTTTTGCCTGGATAAAATATACAAAACTTCATCCACAAAGTCAGTACGCTACTTCACTTTACATCATTCAATGTTATGACAAACAACAAGATTTGTATGTCAATATAAAAACCTTAGCTCTTATGACTACGAATAAGAGAAAGAAAGCACTCAATAAAGTGATTGAAACTGAGTTCTCGAATGCTTCCAGTAAATGGATGAAAAATATGATTTTACAAACAAGAATACGCATTGAAAAAATTAATGAAAATGCGCAATTGTTGCCTCAATATCTTGATGCCCTTAAAAAATTAAGAAATCGTCCCATACCAACTACTGTGAGTAGTTCAACATCACAGTCAATTAAAGATGACTTAAATAATGCTAGTGATGAACTTAATGAATTGCTCAGATCCTGGATCCAGTCATTTGGAACTGTTTTTGAAATTGATATGGATCGCGTTCATCCCACGACTGTAGCTTTTATAAATTCTATGAGAATTTTATCGGGTGCCGAAAACGAACTCACTGTTCCACTGGTCTATCAGAAGGTTGAAGGCCAGCTTCCTAAGCCGATAATGATTTTATAATTCAGGTCAAAACCACGGAGAAAAAAATGAAAAATCCAGAACAATGCATGACGGAAACAGATCGTGAAGGCACTGAACAGCAGGCGACACTTCCTATTGATATATCGAAAGAATCTATTAGTGAAATTCTTTTATTCAAAGCCAATGAAAAAGCTTGTGAATCGGCGGAACGCTGGAAAAAGGCGGCTGAAGATCGTAAACAGGCTGGCGCAGCGCATGAAACGGATGCTGAAGCTAAACAAGCTGATGCGGCGAATGAGCGGAACGCGGGCATAGATGATAAATCAAAAGCCAAAAATGAAAAAGCGGGTGATTCTGAATGTGCAGCAGGGGATAGTTATGAAGACGCGGCTTCCAACTACGATAAAGCCGCTGATAACCTTGATGAAGCTGCCGAGCAATTTGAGAAAGGTGGAAAACCCGACTCTGCAAGAGCGGCCCAAAAAGAAGCTGCTACAGCACGGGAGAATGCACAAAAAGCCTTAGAAAAATCAGCCAAAGCCCATGAAAAAGCGGCTAATGATTATAAAAACGCCATGAAACCTGGTAAGGAAGCTAAAGCGGCTGAAAAAGCGGCTGATATAAGAGAACAGCTTGCTGCACGAGCTGATGCTGTGTAGTGGATTTATACCCGTAATCAATGAAGATGCAGGATTACGGGTATAAATTAAGGACAGACAGGAGAAAGCCATGCCGGATAAGGCACCTGATTTTACTGATGAAGTTTATAACAGGCATTTTAAAGAGTTAGTCGATAAGCTCTGTAAAAACAAAGCCAAATTAAAGAAAATGCGGGCAGACTTTTTTGCCATTAAAAAAGTTCTGGTTAAGTTCATAATGGATAATATGGATCAGAAATACTCAAAAAACTGCCTGGGTAAACTGATTAAGAAAACTGAACCCTGTGATCCCGAAAAACTTCCGCATTCAGGCAAATTCTCAGAAGTCGAAATATTAAAAGCGATTTGTCAGCAAAGTGAAGGTGAACAGACATGTGATGGGAACACCGTATTTGATCCCTGGAATGGAAAATGGAAAGGCCCCTGGGCGTCAAAAGGAAAGGGCTGGTCCTGGAATCAAGACTCGCACCATGTTTGGACCATTACCAAAAAAAGAGCAGATGGAAAATACGTACAAATGGTTACTCAAACCAAATCTAACGTAAAACAAAATGGAAAGAGAACGCCAAAAGAGGATGACTGCAACGAATTTATCGACGGCTCAAACATTGATAAAAAGGTAAAAGCAGGAAAAGTAGATCTGGCTATTAATGTCTACGATAAGGAATGTGGCGTAACCGGTTGGGTAACCAAAAATAACAAAACTGTGGAAATGCCACACATTGGCTATAAACTGGGTAAAGAAGTACTCATCTGGATAACACAGGAACAAGATAAGGACTGCAACCCCAAAGAATCAGGAACCTATTTAATTTTCTTTGAATGGGCCAAACCAAAATTAAAAAAATATGGCATTCTAGGAAGACGATTTAAGCTCAAAGACGGCAAAATAGAAATGCTCGATGAAAATCATTATGGTGTCTATCGTAATCATCTTAGTTACAACCAAAAGGAAGAGAAAAAGTGTGGTTTTTTGCCGCATGGGGAAGAAAGGCGGTTTTTTGTTGGTTAAAAGCTTATTGGATGGTTGTTAGTTTGGAAATAAAATAGCCTATAACTCCTTATGGTTGTCAGGATTTACAGGTTCTTATAGTTTTCACAGAACAAACTAGCTATCAAAAATATTAAATATTGTGACAAACATGTCGGCATTGTGGTAAATATATAAAATATTACACAAGATTAATGCTGTTTGTTACTTTTTGTTGTTTTTTATGTTAGTTTTATGAAAAGGACAAAATGAATTTTAGAGTCTAATTAGTTAAATAATTACAGTTCCAACATTCTTGGTGTTAAGTAGGTAAAATATTGAAATTAATTTACAAGTGAAAGGTAAATATAAAAATTTGATATATTAAGGAATGTTAGGTGAGATGGTCGTATTAATTGAACTAGAGTAGTATTTAGTAGGTTAGCATTGATTAAGTCTCTACAAAAAATATTGTATTGTAATACTAAAAGAGTGATAACTAGGAATTATTATGTCCTTAGGCCAAAAATTAGCAGAACAAATCAAAGAGCTTGAGGAACATGTCAATCAAATTGACTTGAATGTTTCTGATGCAAAGTGTTTGGCTTCAAAATATCCAGATCAAAGCCTAGTTAAAGCAAGAAAAACTATAGAAACCATTTCACATTTTATATGCTTAGAATCTTTGAATGATTATTCTAAAAGTTGGACTTTTGATCGAAGAATTTCGGCATTATCAAAAAATGGAGTTATACCTAAGTTAATTGAAGCAAATATGCGAAATGTCCAAAAATTTGGAAATATTGGAGCTCACGAAGGTAACCGTTCCGAATTTCAACCTCATTTAATTTCCCCCTGCTTAGAAAGCTTAAAGTTTATAGTTACATGGTATAAAAAAGATTTTTTAAAACTCGGAGAGTACAGGCAAGAATTAGCAGAAACCATCGATTTACGTGGGCTGTCATCAGGCATTTTTTTAGCGATTTTAGGAGCGTTTTTCTGGTCCCTTGGTTCGGTTATTACACGCTATGGTAGTGAAATTGATAATCACGTTATCTTTGAAATTGCATTTGTTAAATATTTGATAGGAGGAATATTTGTTTGTTTAATTGCCTATATAATATCTAAATATCGGAATGAAAAAATTGAACTTAAGAATTTATTTGGAGATATTTCGTTAACTAAACTTCTGTTGTCTTCAATTTTTAAAGCTTGTAATACATATTGTTTCGTAGCATCAGTAAGTTTAATTAGTGCACGTTTGGCGGTAGCTTTAGAAAATTTACACTTAGTTTGGTTTGGGTTACTTTTTTATTTTTTGGGAAAAAAAGCTATCGGAGGATTATTTTACATTGGAGCCATGTTATTTTGTATCGCGTGTTTGTTGTTATTTCCAACGGCTACCGAAGTTATACAACAATCGAATAGAGATATTGGTGTAACACTAGCGTTAATATCAGGCTTAGCATTTACAGGTTTTATATTAACTTGGCCAAAACCTCTTTATAACAATTCCGTTGAATCTTCAGCTTTAGTTATGGGGGTTATTATGCTTTTGGCTACATTGTTCATGTTCCCACTTCATTATATAGCCTCATCATATATATCGGAAATAAATATTGGCATAAATACTAATCTTTCTGGCGTAAATGTTTTTTATCAGATAATAAATGGAATTGTCGGTATTGGAATAACATACTTTTTGATAAATGAGTCAATCAGAATAATGGGAAATAAAAATTTTTATGCATCATTGATTCTAAGTATGTGCATGGCTTCAGCTGTGCCTTTTACATTAGTATTGGAGTATTTAAGTTTTGGGGATTCTATAACTTTGTATAACTTATTAGGTGTGGTGGTGTTCGTCATTGGGTTTGTTGTCGTGAAAATGCAATTGGGTGCAGTACAAAAAACACACATGGTAAGGGCTACTTAGGTTAATTCAATTAAAGAGTCTCTATGAGCTAAAAACTCAGGCCTTGGTGCCGAAAAAGAATATGGAAGCTTTAACTTATTGCTTACTCCATTTATACAGACAAATAAATTTTCTCTAGCTCGTGTAGATAAATTAAGATTAGAACCATGGGCTAAATTACAATCAAAAATCAAAATATCCCCTTGCGATAATTCAATAAGCTCCATACCACCACTTTTAACTAATACTTCTAGTTTTGATTGTGGAATTATTCCTAAAGTTTGATTAACCAGGGATTTAGTATAATTATTTATTGGTGTATTTCCTGAACATGAAACATATACCTTATGTGAACCAGGCACAACAAGTAGACTTCCATTTAATTTTGTATTTTCAGTTAATGCTATCATTACGGAAAGTGCTCTCATTCTTGGCATTCCATCTTCTGCATGCCAAGTCTCAAAATCGGAGTGCCACCCGAATTCTCGTCCTGAATATGGAGATTTAACATTGAGTCGAGTTTGATGGATGTATAAATTCTCGTTGAGAATATAAGCCACAAACGGTAGCACACCTGAACATACAAGGTACTCGTAAATAGATATGTCATATAGCCCAAATATTGATTTAAGCACCATTGAGTTATCTTCTCTTACATAATGCATTTTATGTGATTCAGTTTGATTTTTACAAGTATTAACAAACGTATATAGCAATTCTAGATTTGGTTGCCATGATTTCTTATATTTAATAACGGCGTAGCCTAATTCATCATAATCAACTAATTGGGGAAGAAATGGTTTAGTGGAATATATTACAGGCTCATTTCTCTTAATTATTTTTGAACGAGAATTCAAACGGGTTGGATATTTGTCTAAAGTATGGGAGTTCTCCATCAATATGAACCATCAATGTCGTGATTTTCATGACCATTTAGAGGAGGGTTAAAAACACTTATTAACTTCAGTTCAGTTAAAGCAATGAGGGTATGTTTTTCGCCTTCGTTCAAAGCATATAAAGAGCCTGGAACGACTTTATGTCGTTCTGATTTAGTAATGATTTCTCCTTCACCTTCAATGCAAATGCAGCTTTCAAGGTGATTTTTATAGCATAACTCTGTTTTAGATTTAGCTTTTAATATAGTAATGTTAACGGAAAATCCAAATCCATGTTCGGCTCTCAATAACCTGTAACTATCACAATTTCCATAACAACAATTGACGTGAAATTTCGATCCTTCTATTTCTTTCTTCTCAATAAATAGCATAATTCCTAGTTATCACTCTTTTAGTATTACAATACAATATTTTTTGTAGAGACTTAATCAATGCTAACCTACTAAATACTACTCTAGTTCAATTAATA
>JBFFIY010000176.1:0-9906 GCA_041556195.1 Enterobacterales bacterium | reverse complement strand
GAGTTGTTACATGTACCCGTAACTGTTCAGGTTGCCTCTAAAATGAGTCAGATCGAGGCAAAAAATGTGAGTATACTCGATTATTTGACCATTTTTGAACGATGAGATGGCTCATTTTAGGGGTAAGCTGAATAGTTACAGATTATTAATATATTTACGCCATGAACCTCTACAGGGAAAAGACACTTGCTAAACACTGAACAACTTCGTAAACATCATCCTGCCTGGCAGCTGTTGGCGGCCACAAAAGGTCCTGTGTTGCTTAGTGTTCTACAAAATCTGTTTAAAGATAGCCCGGAGGGTATTGAATTTGATACTGCGGTTATAGATTTATCCCTGGTTCTTAAAGCCCAGCGGGAAAGTGGTGAGCTGGAAGATAATAGTCAGATATATGGCGAAGATTACGCCCTGGAAGCTCGACGAGAGTTGCGCCAATGGATTAAGCGAGGATTGTTATTGGAGCGCCAGGGTTTTGTTATGGCGACAGATGCACTCGAATCGGCGATGCGTTTTGTTCAGTCTTTAGAACAGCGTTTTATCAGTAGCTCAGCATCGCGTCTGGCCATTGTGCAACGCGAGATTGAACATCTGGAGGCCAATTTGAATGCCAACCCCAGTGTGAGGGCGGCTTTTATAAAAAATAAAATCAATGATTTGGAAATTGAACTTGCCGAGGTAGAGCAAGGGCATGTAGAGGTTTTGTCCGAAGCGCAGGCCATTGAATCTATCAGGGAGATATTTTCTTTAGCAACCAGTTTATCTTTTGATTTTCGGCGAGTAGAGGATTCTTATCGTGAGGCCGATCAGCGTCTGCGTCAATCCATTATTGCCGAGAAAAACCATCGTGGTGAAATTGTGGATAAACTGCTTGATAGCAATGAAGAACTTCTGCAAACGCCCGAAGGAAAAGTATTTAGTGGCTTTCATCAGCAATTAACGCGGGCGTTAGAATTAGATAAAATGAAACGTCAATTACGTGTGATTGCAAAACACCCCGCCGCAGTGAAAGCACTCAATCAAACTCAGCAATCGGATCTTATCTGGTTAATTATGCGTCTGGTAAAGGAATCAGAACGTGTACTTAAAGCGAGAGCCCATAGTGAAAAAGATGTTCGAGGATTTTTAAAAACAGGGCTAGCGGCTGAACATCATCGGGTGGGGCAGCAGTTAAATGATGTGTTTGCTCTAGCCATTAATCTTGACTGGTCGAATCAAAAATTTCGTCGTTCAGATAGCCCGTTAGCACCTGTTGCTATTGCTAACCACGCTTTACCATTAGTTGAACGTATACGTTTCAAACAATGGAAGACAGGCAGTCATGAAATACTTGATTTAATGGCAAAAGATGGTGAGATTGATTTATTAGAAGATGACTTTTGGGAAAGTTTTGAGGGACTTAATCAAGCGGCTCTGTTACAGCAAACTACCGAATTATTAAATAATTCTGATAAGGAATATATGGCGATTAGTGATTTAGTTAAGGCTATTGTTCCAAGCCATGATTTAGAAGCCATAGCTTTATGGTTAACCATGGCGATGGCGAGCGATACCGTTGCAGAGGATTCTTTTGAACAGGTGGAAGTTCAACAACAAGATAACTGCATGGTACGATTTAAGGTGCCCAAAGTGATGCTTAATAATCATGCGATATCAGATCTGGATCTGGAGGTTTGAATAATGACTAATATTTTCGATCAAAAGGCTCAACATGAAAAGGAGCAACGCGCTATCGGATCAAAAGATAATGATTTAGCGACACAGGCAACGAATAACCAATCAAAAATTCAGGAGAGCGATAATAACCAACAACAAACCAGGATTTACGATAGCCAGCTGAAATCTGCTACTCAGGAGTTGATTAAATTTGGTGTGTTAGAAATGTCAAATAAGCCTAATCTTTATCAAACCTGTATCAGGCGAAGTGTCGAGGTTGATCAAATATTGGAGCCCCTTGATCTAAAATTAAAAATTGATGATATTCGAGGTTTGGCTTTCATTGTTGTAGCCATCAAAGATTCATTTGAACATAGCGACGACTGGCAACATCCTCTTGTGAGAAGACATAGAATGAATCTGGAGCAGAGCTTAATGGTGGCTATTTTGCGCCAGCATTTTATGGCTCATGAACTTGATGCAGGCATTGGTGATCATCGGGCAATTATCCATTTAGATGATCTTTTGCCTCAACTTAATCAGTTTCTGGGTGCCAGTGGTTCAGATGCAAAAGATGATAAGCGCTTACGCCTTTTGCTTGAACAGTTAAAAGGCTATGGTTTAGTTACAGATATTGATGAGAATGAAAAAGTAACCATAAGGCCATTGATTGCACATGTCGCTAACCCTGAAAATCTAAAAAACCTCATTGCGACTCTTAAGCAACACCTTAAAGAGCAGTCGCCATGAGCCTTGAAGAAATATTTATGAATGAAAATATAATTGTGAATGATAAAGTGTCAGAACAAACTGAGGTTAAACAAAGTGATGCCTATTGTTTGAGTCAACTGGAGATTTTTAATTGGGGGCCATTTGAGGGGCTGCATAGAATCGATTTTGATCCAACAGGTTGTGCGCTTATTGGCCAAACTGGAAGCGGTAAAACGACTTTAGTGGATGCCATTATGACGCTGATCTGTGCCTTACCTAAGTATAATCTGGCTTCTACGGGTGGACATGAAAGTGATCGTGACATGATGTCTTATATACGTGGAGTAACTGGTACAGGTGGTGATGATGAAACTATACATATTGCCAGAGCTGGGCAGACCATCACAGGACTTAGTGCCACATTTTCTGTGGGTGGAGCAGCTTCTGCCAGTGGAACAGCTTCTTCTAGTGGTACAATCATCAATGACAGGAGCGTTAGTTTAACAGCTTTGTTGTGGTTAGATAGTTCCAGTACCAGCCATACAGACATGAAACGATTATGGATCTTTGACAAAGGCTCCTATCAAGGTCTTGCCGATTATTTGCAACAACTACAAGAATTCGGGATCCGTGGTCTTAAGTTGCAATTAAAAGATCAACCTGGACTTTGGGTGAGTCAAAATAAAAAAAGTTATTTAGCTCAATGTCGCAGATTTTTTGAAGTGGGTGAAAATGCTTTTGTATTACTCAACCGTGCTGCTGGATTAAAACAACTTAACAGTATCGATGATCTTTTTAGAAACCTGGTACTAGATGACCGTTCCGCTTTCGAACGTGCCGGGGAAGTGACTCAGGAGTTTGATGAACTTAAAGGTATTCATGCAGAATTGGAAATAGCGAAGGAACAGCAACAATCTTTATTACCTATTGCAGATTTGCATAAACGCCAGCAAAAAAATCAAAAAAAATTAAAATCATTTAATGATGAAAAGCACTTGTTACCAAGATGGTTCGCTTATCATGCCTGTCAGCTTTGGGAGAAAAAGGCAAATAATAAACAAATTGAAATAGAGCAATATCAGCTCAAAATTGAACAACAAACTCAACAGAGAACCCAACAACAAGCATTGGTGGATGAGCATTATTTATCTTATCAAAAAATGGGTGGAGCTAACCTTGAAGATCTAAAAAGACAAATAGAGGATCGTGAAAAGCAATATAGCCAATTAAAACAGTACGTACGCGATTATGAGCAAATCTGTCTGGCTTTAAAACTGAATGCTGATTTGAGTGCTGTTCAATTAACTGAAAACCAAATGCAAGCAAGGCAGTTAACAGAAGCTATCAATAATAATTTGCAGGCATTAGAGGAGGTTAAGGATCAACAAATTCAAAATACTTTGAATGAACAGGATCACTACCGCTCTTTGGATAAAGAAATTCAACTGGTAAAGGCCACCCCTGATAGTAATATCCCACCAAAATATCTTCAATTTCAACTAAAACTCGCTCAGGAGTTACAAATTAGCCTGAGCGAACTACCTTTTTTGGGGCAATGCGTGGAGGTTAAAGATAAGAATTGGCAAGGTGCCATTGAGCGAGCCATAGGTAGTCATCGTCTGCGCATGGTAGTGAATGCGCAACATATGCAATTGGTGCTTGACTGGGTTAATCAACGCAACAATCAGCTACATGTTCGATTGTTGAATACGGCAGACTACCAACAAAGGGGACGTTTATTGGACGATGGTTTTTATCACAAACTTAATTTCAAGACCGGAAAACATCTTGAAGTGGTCAAAAATTTTATTATTAGTATTGACAGGCACTGTGTTGCTTCAGTAAAGCAGTTAAAACAGCTCCCCTTTAGCATGACGCGAGAGGGAATGATGTCCGGTAAGCGTGGTTTATTTGAAAAACAGGATCAAAAATTAATTACACAGGGATGGATGACAGGGTTTGATAATCAACATCGATTAGCTGAATTACAACAGGACTTTGCCTTGGCAAAACAAAAATCTGAGAAATTACGCCAACAGCTTGAAAAAATAAAAAATGAAGTTAAAACTCTTCAATATCAACTTATTCTTTTAGAAAAATTACAAAAAGTGGAATTCCAAGAATTGGATTGTAAAGGTATGCAAATTATACTTGAACAACTTGAACAGCGCCTAAAACAATTACAAGATCCAGACTCAGATACTGGAAAAGCCGAACAGGTTTGGAAGAAGGCTAAACAGATCCTTGATACTATTCAGGATGGGATGAATAAACTGGAGGTGCAATATCAAATTTCTCAAAAAGAACTTAGTGATGCAAAAATACAAATTTTAGAAGCAAAACAACAGTTTTCAGAGTCACTAACTACACAGCAAATTGATTTCATGCAAGCTGTTTATGCTGTGCCAACTGAAAAAGATCTGGATAGACTTGCCATGATCGAACGAGCGGCGATGCAAAAATTACAAGATAAAGTTGAGAAACAATCAAAACAACTTGCAGAGGTTGAACGGCGATTGGGGCAACGTATGGTCTCTGCCAAACAAAAAGATAATGGTGCGTTGACTGAAGTGGGTACTGAGTTAGAAGATGTAGCAGCCTATTTGGAAAGATTGGATTTGCTTAATCGTGAAGCTTTACCTGCTAAGTTAGAGCGATTTTTACATTATCTTAATCAATCTTCAGATCAGGGAGTGACTCATCTCTTAACGAGTATAGATAATGAAGTTTCAGTAATAGAAGAACGCATTGAAGAACTTAATATAACCTTGCGAGAGGTTAATTTTCAGCCAGGAAAATATCTGCAGCTTATTCCACAAAAAATCACTCATGAGTCACTGCAAAGTTTACAAAGGGCACAACGAGATCTGCGTAGTGCCGCAATGCAAGATGATCAGGGTGAGTCTCATTATAAGGCACTTATTGTTCTTATTGAACAGCTTAGAAGCGCCGTTGAGCGCAAACGCACACGCCCTGCACAGGCCTTACTCGATCCTCGCTATCGGTTACAATTTTCGGTGGCAGTCATTGAACGTGAAACAAAAAGTGTTATTGAAACTCGTACAGGTTCGAAAGGAGGAAGCGGCGGCGAAAAAGAAATAATTGCCAGTTTTATTTTGACGGCATCGTTAAGTTACGCGCTTTGTCCTAAAGGACGTACTACCCCGTTATTTGCCAGTGTTATTCTTGATGAGGCTTTTTCTAAGAGTTCACAAGCGGTGGCTGCCAGAATTATTTTTGCTTTGCGTCAATTTGGCTTGCATCCATTATTTGTGACACCTAATAAAGAAATGCGTCTTTTAAGAAATCATACAGCATCAGCTGTGTTGGTGCATATGCGCGGCAAGCAATCCAGGGCATTAAGTCTTAGTTGGCAAGAAATAGATGCTCATATTCAGCGACGAAAAAATCATGAAATCACCTCAACAGCTGAGTAAAAAACTTGCCGCGCAATGGCAAATGGCTGAATATCGGGAGCAAAGATTAATCGAGTCTTTTGACTGGCCTATACGTTTGAGTATTGGTTTACCTGATGCTCAAGTTTTTCAAAAATATCAACCCGAAGTGTTACAGCATTTAAGCCATTGGCGAGATCAAAAAATTGGAAAAATCGAGTGGCGCTCTAAGAAATTTCAATCTGCAACTGAAGCAGTTGATATGCCTGCTTACTGGTTAATCGGATCTCCAAGTGAATGGGCAACAGCCTGTGCCGAGCCTTCTATAAAAACAGAATTTGAAGATCTTTCTCACATTGTGAGCCAGGTTGATGAAATTTTCCATCCATTGCTAGTGCGTCATCGTAGCCTGTGTCTAAATAATGATGCAGATGTTGTGATCCAATGTTGTCAACTCGCTATGCAACTTCAGCCTGGAATGGCCCAGGGTAGGCCATTGCGGGCATTAACAGTTGGGGGGATTGACAGTAAGTTTATGGAAAGAAACAGGAGTTTGTTAACCAAACTACTTGATAAACGTTTTGCTGGTGGCTTACGTTATTCTAATCTGGAAATTTTTCTTGGTGCGAGCGAGAAAAATGGTCATTGGTTATTAGTCGTACCTTTAGCAAAAGCTTTGTTACCTTTTGAACAACTGCGTTTACGTACATCAGAATTGGCTCAAGTTGATTTAAAAGCTCACACATTAATTATTGTTGAAAATGAACAATGCCTTCATCAATTGCCACAGTTAAATGATACTATTGCTATTCTTGGTGCCGGTCTCGATTTGAACTGGTTAAAGAATACAAATTTTAATTGCAAACGGCTTATCTATTGGGGAGATCTCGATACCTGGGGACTAAAAATGTTGGCCTGCGCTCGTAATCATCAACAACACCTTAGCCCTATTCTGATGGATGATAAAACTTTTGAACAATATAAAAATCTTACTGTTTCTGAACCAAAACATGCAGGTGACTCAATACCAGAAGGACTAACCAATCATGAAGCTAACCTCTATCAAAGGCTAAAACGATCCGTTAAAGGGAGATTGGAACAAGAATTTATTGATGGTAGTGTAGTTAAAAATGCAATTTTTGAAATATTGAACCAATAAGTGCTGAAATTTTTTTTAACTAAAATAATAAGAGGTGAAAATGGCAAATTTCTTAGAAACATATAAAAAAATAACCAGTTATCCACTGGGTCATTTTATTTTTAATAAGATGATTGGGATTAAAGCCCCCTTTTTTGCGAAAATCCATCCTGATGTTCTCAATCTTCAACCTGGCCTAAGTCTTATTGAAATAAAAGATAGAAGAGGTGTGAGAAACCATATAGGTACTATTCATGCTACTGCCATGTGTACTTTGGCTGAACTTTGTGGTGGACTTGCACTCGATTCATCTATACCAAAACATTTGAGGTGGTTGCCAAAAGCCATGAATGTTTGTTATTTAAAAAAAGCAAAGGGCACTCTCAGGGGAAAGTGCGAATTTGACCCTGCTATTATTAAAGTGGGTGATATCGTGCTACCGATTGAGCTTAAAGATAAGCACAATGAGATAGTTTTTACTGCAGAAATTACTTTTTACGTGAGTGAAAAGAAAAAGTAGTTGATTAGGGAGATAGTATGGAAAACTCTGATGCTGTTATGAAAACCTATTATAAAGAGCGTGCTCCTATCTACGATCAAGTTTATTCTTATCCAGAAAGACAAAAAGATTTACGTTTTTTAGAAAGTTATATTCCCAAGCAGTTTAAGGGTCTTGATGTACTTGAAGTAGCAGCAGGTACAGGATATTGGACTCAGTTCATTACAGCTCAGGCTAATTCAATATTGGCAACTGATGCAACCATAGGTGCGCTTGAGCAAATAGAAAAACGACCTCTGATAAAACCTGTTTCAACAAAAGTTATTGATGCCTACTCCCTATATGAACTTAAACAAACCTATACAGGTGCTTTTTCTGGACTCTGGATATCGCATATTCCAAAACAGAGATTAAATGAATTCTTAGTCAATCTACATCGATGTTTAGAGCTTGAAGCAAATGTGTTATTTATTGATAATTCGATAGCACAATGTGACAGGTTGCCATTAACTTCATCTGATGAGTTTGGTAATACCTACCAGGATAGACTATTAGATGATGGTTTGGGTAATAAAGAAACTCATAAAGTACTTAAAAACTTTCCTGGTGAAACTGAGCTTATGGAAGTGACATCAAAATTCGGAACGAATTTTAAATACATTGAGCTTGATAACTTTTGGTTGTTTCAGTATCAGGCAAATTAGCTGATACCCTAATCATTCATAATGTTTGGTTCAGCGGGAGTTAAAGCCGCTTCACCCGTCTTTTTAAATTATTGATGTACTTTGCATCATCCGGTGCTGTTCCATCTTTTTGAGTCTGCCAGATAGACTCAGCCAGGGTTTCCATAAACAGATGTTCCGCTTGGTGAGGATCGTTTATTTTACGGAGCAGCTTTTCAAATAAACTGCGGATCCCATTGGGACGATTGGTTGATATTTGATCTCGGATCCCCAGGTGCAATCCCATATGCAAAAAAGGATTGGTTTCACCCATTTCAGGGCTAAAGTCCTTGTCTAGCTGTTGCTCTCCACGGTTACTGAGTAACTGATGATATTCAGGGTGCATAGCGATCACATCAACAATTTGCTGTTCTAATGCCGTCAATATTTGATTGTTGTTGGCTTTATTCCAGGCATCAAAATAAGTCTGGCGGAGTTGTTTTCTATCGTTTCCAAAGACCATGGTTAATTCAAGTTCAGCTTAATTCATTTTATTTGGCCTAGTTTAACCTAAAAACCAGAAAAATCACTTACCTCCAAATACTTTTTTTAGCAAATCAGTTGTTTGTTTGACTGGATCTTTACGAATAGCGGCCTCTTCTTTAGCAAGATAATAAAAAATACCATCCATTCCCTTTTTAACAACATGTTCTGTCAGGTTGGCTTTTATATCAGGTACAAAGGGTAATGATTTATATTTATCCATGACCGTATCAAATGCTTGAATCGCACCTACTTCAGACAAGCTGTCTTTAACGATGGAATTCATTTCTTTACTTAAGGGTAAAGTCATTTTTTCCTGAAAATATCTGGTTGCGGAATCTTCAGAGCCTTCATAAATACTCTTTACATCCTCAAATGTCATTTCACTGATTGATTGCAAAAAAAGCGCTTTTGCTTTGGGGGTTGCCGCTTCCGCTGCTCTATTGAGTTTTAGCTCCAGATCATCAGTGAGTTCAGACATACCTACTTTTTTTAATAGCTTTTTTACGGATTTTAGTTCCCTGGGTAAAGGGATATGAATGGCAGGATCTCCATTAAATCCATCAACAGCACTCAAGTTACCCACCACATTTTCTGAGCCAATACGAAGAGCTTCCTTAAATGCTGTACTAATTTCTGACATATCCAGTTGAGAAGCAAGTTTTTCAGGATCCTCTTTCTTGATAGATTTCAGGGCTTTTTCCCACCATTTGTCACCTGCATGTGCCTGCTTGATAGCCTGGTTCGAAATAAGAGGGGAGGTTAGAAGGAGAATAGTTAGTAAGCTTATAGCTAACTGTTTGAATGTATAGAAAATATTTGGTGTAAAATATTTAGTGTCTGGTTTGATAGTCATGAAAACACCTCATGTGATATTCAGAAGTTATCTGTTTAAGTAAGTATATACCCAATCTACTTAAAAAAGGTAATTCAGAGTTCGCCCGTGTGTGTGGGTGCTCTAGAAATTCTTTGAGCTCTGTTTTGACTACCGTTCTAAGCCCTGAAGTTTCATATTTCCAAGTAGTTTGGAAATATATCTATCTATATTAAATAATTTTTATCGAAAGGATAAATTTTTTAATTCGATAAGTGATAGATTTGGAATAAATCAGAAAAATATAAACAATTATAAAATTCATCTTGCCAAAAAAACACTTTTTCTGCTATATAACCTTTAGGAAATCAACTTATTTTACAAAAGATATTATTGGACTAAAATTATTTTTCAAGAGAGCCTGAAATCATGTTCAATTCAAAAACAAATACACTTTGGTATGGCAAGCTTAATACTCCATCTTTGTCGGT
>JBFFIY010000175.1:0-10026 GCA_041556195.1 Enterobacterales bacterium | reverse complement strand
ACGTCCTGTAGGCAAAAGTGCAGTATTAGTTATTTATGTCCATGGATGGACTGTATGAAGAAAATGCCTCTGGACAGGCAATGCTCCCAGCATTGCTACTGCATACACTCCATCCATGGAGATAAGCAATTTTCTTTCTAAATCCAGCTTTCATAACGAAGAAGATGGGCGTTTATTGGCTTGCCCTCTGGGAGCTTCAGTGGAAAACCAGTCCATCGTTGTCGCTCTTGAAAATGACTAGTCATTCTCTACGAGCGACGCCTTGACCTGGATTCCCGCTGAAGCTCTGAAATCCCGCATTTCCAGGTATCACGGGTATAGATGAAAAATCCTCTAAAAATCAGCATCACATCCAAAGAGCAACAGACCCTAGTTGTTTCGACAAAATTAGAGTTGATAAAATAATACAATCCAACTTGGAAAATGTCTCCAGGTTGGATGTTTTTACTTAATTAGAATGTATAGAGAATTTGTGCAAAAGCAAAATTAATATCATCATCACTGCCTGTATCACTAAGGTAATCACCTGCATTGAGGCGAGAAACTCCAAAGGCAAGCCCAACTTGTTTATTAAATTTATAACTAAAAGTTAAGTCAATTTCTGTGCCAATGTCTTTAGAGGCACTGGCATCACCTGCACGAACCACTCCTCCACCAGCATTATACAGACCATCCGCTTCATCAGCACGGCGAAAATAATGTACTCCTAGCCTCAAGCCCGCTTTTTTAAAGGGGTTAATCGCTATGGAGCTAGAATAATCTACTATATTTTGTCGTCCAACTATATCAATAAAACCAAAATAGGCATGACCTAGTGGAAATAGTTGACTAAATGTATTTACATCACCACCTGCTTTATTATCACCGGATGCATAATCAAAACCAAAAGTCACCTTTGGATTCATTTTAACATCTGCGGGTTTATAAGTTAATTCTGATGCTAACATAAATGCTGAGATATCAGCATCTCCAACTGAACCAGTCTGATAGGCCAACTCTCCTTCATAATTCCATGTTTTTGATATTTTACCCCAGTGACGGATGCCAAAAGTTTCTCTGGACTCATCACCTGATGTGCCATTAAAACTACGGTTTTCCCGATCAATTCCTAACCAGTAATAATCAAAACCCTTACTAGCGGATATTTTTTGAGTCATGTATATTCCATGAAATAAATGATCTTCATCTGGTCGATTTTTTTTGTTTTGATTGACAGGTACGAATTGTGAATAAAATGCAGTGACATCTATATTGGAAGTTTTATAATTAACATTAAAACCATCCCAATGCCTTAACGCATTTGCCCATGGTAGAGGGCTAACTAAACGGCTTCGGCCAAATCCATATTCCTGTCTACCAAAGCGAAACGTTAAGTCTTGGTCTTTTCCAGATAGTGCTATCTTATAATCCATGAAAAATTGCTGGATTTCTCCCGTATCTACATCAATATTACGGTTGCCACCTGGTAAGTCTCTTGAAGTTGATTCAGCGTGTTTAAACTCAGTAAAAAGACGAATGTTTTCACCAAAATGGAAATCAGCATGAACTTTGGCACGATATAAAATAAATTCATCTTCATCAATAGCTGGAGCTCCAAAAGCAAAGTTATCATGACTTTCATAACGGGCTCGAGCATGTCCACCAAAACTGGCCCAAATACTTCCATTTTTGTTTAACTCAACGTATTTAATTTTATCTTCTGGTAATAATTTTTCTTTATCAACACCTTTCAATGATGACCAATCTTCATTATAACGTAAAAACTTTGTTGCTGGCCGTTGGTAATCAGCTGATGCTGAAACAAGAGGCGCACCAACCAATGAACCAATTACTGAGATTATCAGTGTGTTTTTTTTGTAGTGAATTTTATTATTTTTCATAGTTTTTTTATTTTTTTTCATAATTTATTGTTTTTAATTATCATCTTCATAGTCTGCAAAGCAGTGTTTTATTTTCGTTTAACTCCAGCGAGAGTTCTGTCTAAAAGAGATCCTGCATATTGCATTCTCTGTAAAACCTCAGCTGGTGTCATTTTTTCATCAGGTGCAACGAACTTGGCATTTTTGTGAATATTATTTTGTGATTTAAGATAAGCCAGCTCAGACATCAACATACCAACGACATCAAAAACATCTGATGGACTGGCACGACTAAGCGTCATGGTGGGAACTATTGATGCCTTATAACCTAGTTTTTTCTCAACTCGTATTAGCTTCTGAAGATTTTTTACCCCCTGAACAGCTACGTCTTTAGGACGAACTCCCTTTTGCTTAGGCGGTACTTTTAAACCATCAAAATTAATATTATATGCAGTTGCAAATATTTTAATATCATCAATCATTGCTTCTGTATAGCTATATACATCATTTGGCTTGATTGCCCCTGAAAGATAATCAGTCAAGTAAGAAGCCCGCCATAAATTTTCATAAACATTTGAAGGCACTTTACCACTTACCAATGGCACTTCTTCAATTGTTGTCGGAATAGCCAGATACTTTTTTATTTTCAATATTTCTTCGTTGATAACTACACATAAGCCATATACATCATCTGGAGTAATATCTTTAGTTGGGATACTTTTATAAGGTAGTCTGGCAAGGCCAAATTTTTCTTGTGCATAACCAATTTTATACAAAAGTTCCAGACCTTTACCGTAAACTTGAATCGGTCGTTTTAACATTTGTCGTTCTGGATCTACTGGATAGTCATCCGCACCTACAGCCTCTCTTAATAACTGTAATTCACGAACAATGACCTCTGACAACTGATAAGAATGAGAAGGTGTATTTTCTTGTGCAAAGCCAGAGTTGATAACAAGTAAAAATCCAACCATGCAAATGGAATAACTTTTAACTCTAATCATATGAATAATACCTCTTTTATGTTAGTTTTAATTTAAGTTAATGTGATTATGTTAATGTGAAGTACTACCTGAAAAAATAGAAAACACATTCTTCAATAGACTACTAATTTTCAGTTTTGAATGACCAGCTCCATATCTTTTTGCTGCTAACTTATTATTTTTTAAATTATGATTTCTAATCAAACCGTCTACAATAATCGTTTCAAAATCATCATCAACAATCGGCTTTGCCAAATATCTAAAGACCTGAGAGTGATTGATTAAATCAACAGCAATCTCAGTATCAGTCATATCAGCTATGACAATGGTAATTAAATTAGGGCGTGCTCGACGCATCATTACTAGAGTAGCGATAGTATCTTTGGTTTGACTATCCATGGATAATACCACTGTACCTATGTTAGAGCGCAAATGTAAGACACCCACTGCGCCACTTATTTCGTTGACAAAGTGAGTCTTTACACCTATTTTTTTGGCAATATCTCGTATCTGAACACGGGTACTGATATCGTTTTCCAATACAACTACTGCCGGGTTAGTAATTCCTTCTGACATCCAACGTTTTTTATTATCAACAATTTGTCCTCCATTACTGTCATTTTTAGGTTGTAAGTCTACATGTTCTATCTCTGATGCAATTGCCGCTTCTGAGACAATTTGCTTTATTTCCTCACTGTCCCAGGGCTTACTGATAAATCGAAAAATCTCCCCATTGTTGATGGTTTTTATAATGGCTTTTTTATCCATATAACCTGTTAATAACATTCGAATGGCTTGAGGCTGTATTTCTCTTACTTTCGATAATAATTCATCTCCACATATTTCTGGCATTCGTTGATCACTAATAACAACATCCATTTTTTGTTTATCTAATAATGTCAAAGCTTCTTTGCCACTACTAGCGAGGTAAACGTCATAGTCTTTTCTGAACATAGCTTTTAGTGTTCGTAAAATACGAATTTCATCATCAACAAATAATAAGCTTTTTTTATTTGTACATGTATTCATAATATTTATCCAAGGGGGAGTACCACAGTTATGTTTGAACCATTATCTTCCTCAGACTCAACTTCTATTCTCCCTCTATGTTCTTCAATAATTTTAAAAGATACAGACATGCCTAGCCCAGTACCTGATCCTACCTCCTTAGTCGTGTAAAATGGATCGAAAATTTTCTTTTGAGTTTCGTCATTCATTCCTACGCCATTATCCTGAAATTGAATTCTGATATTATTTTCATCTGTTGAGGTCACAATGGTTAATGTGCCACCTCCAGACATTGCCTGACTGGCATTGGTAATTATATTAAGAAAAACCTGATTAATTTTTGAGGGTGTACAATTTATCAGAGGAATATCGCCTAACTCTTTATGTACTGTAATATTATTTTGTTTAATGATATTTTTTGATATTTTTAAAGTACTTTCCAAACCATGGTGTACATCAAATTCCGCCTGGTGTTGTCTATCTAATCGAGAAAAATCTTTTAAGCTGGATACTAATTGAGAAATATCTTTTAATCCCGTATTACTATCATCCAATAAACCCAATGTCTCTTCTTGTCTTTCTTTCAGTTCTTCATTTCTGTAAATTCTGATTAATTTTTTTAACACATTAATCAACTCACCTTTACTGATTTTATTTCTTGAGTTAATTCCCCCTATTGTATTGATAACGTCCTGAATGCTTAAAACATAGTCATGTACCATTTCAACGTTGTTGCTGATAAATCCTAATGGAGTATTCATTTCATGGGCAACACCTGCAACCATCTGACCCAATGATGCCATTTTTTCACTTTGTATAAGTTGATCCTGTGATTCCCGTAGCTCATCATATAACCCCCGAAAATTTTCAGCTCTCGAGTTAATGCTCCAAAACACTGCTCCTAATAAAGCCGTAACAATGACACCTAGTATTGCGATAAATGAGTATTCCAAAGACCAACTAAATTCATCTAATGCAGTGCCTTTTATCACTACTTCTAATGGCTTATCTGCTAACACTATTACATTTTTCCTGTATTCATAAACCTCTTTGTTTAGGTTTTCTGCCTGTAGTTTATTCAATATATGGTTTTCAGGTCTTTTATCTAATTGAGGGTTATTTATTTCAAACAGGTATTTGCTGTTATCTTGCTCAAAGAAAAGCGATGCTATTGTTTCCTGTATATCAACAGACGCAACCAAATAACCAATTAATTCTCCATTGGCTTTATCATTCTTTTCATAAATAGCGCGAATGACCCAATAGTAATGTTTACCATTTAATCTAACATTTAAAGTTGTCGGTTGACCTGAGTCCTTTGCCACAACTAGACGCTCCGTCCATTGTAAACTTGAGTTAAGATCAATCCCATATGGAATGGTATCTCTTGAAAAATTCTCAATCAAATCAATTGGATAAGATCGATCAAAAACTAAAGCCTCTTCATATACGCCATCTTCACGGTATTGAGCAATCTTCTTTGGTTTACCTAGAGGATCCATAGTGCCCAAGTATTGATCAAGCATCTCTGGTGTAACTTTTGGGGCGTACATAAGTATTTGTGCTGTCACATTTTGATCAAGGAAATTAATTGACACTTCAGAAAAAATATCATCTAACCTCTCCGAAACAGCACCGATATAATCTGCTAGATAATTAAAAGAATTGATATCTGCATTGATACGGGAAGATATTTCAGAAGCCAGTTCCGCAGCTCTAATACGGGATTCCGTATTTCTTTCACTGTCATTTTCATATAAGACAAATACTAGATATGTCGTGGTAATAAGACCTACCGCAAACATAGTCAATAGAATTATCCATCGTTTAATGTTTTTGAACATAAAATATTTTCGTTATGTTCAAGCATTAACTCATTACTTGTAACACAACTCTTCTCCGGGTTTTTATTATTTTTATTATTTTTATTATTTTTATTGTTTTTATTGTTTTTACTATTTTTATTGTTTTTACTATTTTTATTATTTCTGAACTCTTCTCATAAGTGCATAACCGCTAAATATTTTTGATTATTCCCTGTAAGTTCTTCGAAAACTTCATAGGGTATTTTATATCCCAAACATTTTCCAGGACGATTATGAAGTTTATGAGTCTCCTGTAATTCCTTAATATATTTTTTCAAGACTTACAGTTTATCGATTAACTCTTACTACGCGACCTTAGACTATTACCGCCTTTTGTTGATATTTTGAGCTATTGTTACTCTATATATTAAAGTGAACAAACGAAAGCCATAGCCTGAAGTTTCGGCGAAATAAAAGGGGTAAACATTTTCAAATTGGAGACCTCGTCGAGATCTTTTGGCGAGACAAATATGATACTTTATTCGTTTCCAGTTATTTTTACAAAGCATCAACTCGACATACCTAAGGGTTGACTATACCCACCACAATAAAAAATAGCAATCCTGGTTTTGAGATATATTTTATAAAAAACCAAGTAATTCAAACAATAAAACAACCTTCTTACTGTTAAACATTAGTATAAGGTGGTGCACTTCTTATTTAGAAACCAGGTTTTTCCGGCGCCTGTCCTTACTCTATATATGTCCTTACTCTATATAAGTTGCGCTAAGTTGCGCCAAGTTGCGCCAAGTTGCGCCAAGTTGCGCCAAGTTGCGCCAAGTTGCGTCAAAACATCATTCAACCCTGTTTAACATAAATAATTACACGTGAAATACTCTAAAAAATCAGATGCATATTATAAATTTTTATAATTCATTAAAATACTCTTCAATCAGAAAACGTGTATAAGCAATGTCATCTGAATATTTGTCCAAAGTGTGTGTTGTGTCACATAACATATCTGAATTAATGACTGATAAGTTTTGATGATCTTTAGCCTTTACTCCAGTCACAGCTTCAATTTGTTTAATTACCTTATTTAATCTGGATTTCGCTTCATATGAATAATTGATCCAGATTCTGGTTTATTAATCCTTTAATTTTTTAAGCCTATAGTCAATTTCAGACTTACTATCCGTTTTAGATTTATCCAGCCAGGCACCTTGTAATTGGCCCGTAAAAAGAAAATGGCTGCCCTGATGGAGTAAGGGATTAAAATACACTAGTCCAGCCCAACGACCGCCTTATGCATGAGATGTAAAATAAGCTGTTAGCTGAATTGGAGCAAGTTATGGGTGTCTCAAAATGATATTCTATTTGTTTTAGAAAGTTATCTTGCTGGAGATTTAGGGTTTCAAGAATGGGCACGATGTGCAGGGGAATTGAAGTTTTATCTGGATAAACAATGGATTAACCAACCCATTCAACCAATTGGATGTATTCATTGAGTTTCATAGATAGCTGCCTGGATGGCAATCCTCCAGATACCGGATTGATGTTTTCTTGTAACAATTTGGTTTGTACGGGCTTTGTATCTTCTAAGCTCAGTGTTTCCTCAAGTCTCATTTTAATGGATGTGTTTTGCGAATTTTCCAGTTTCTCGGTTATTTTTGCTCTCGCAGCTGAAGGACAGGCACTATCCTGACACCTTCCAGTTGAGAGCATTATTTCATCTGAGAGTATAGATAAAAGATTAAAGGGCTAAATTTCCAGCCCTTCAACCACTCCAATCCTACAATTTTTTTCTAAATCGCTAAATCTTGTTATTCAAGCTTTACTCAAATAATAAGCGTTAACACTTTTTTCAAATCTATAAGTTCTTTGTATAATAGGTCCTGTGAACCACAACTTGTTATCCAATCATTATTGTCAGGCATATCAATTACACTACATCCATCAGTCTTTGATAAGAAAGCATGTAATTGTTCAATTGAAGCCTCAATATTTCCTGAATTTACCAAAGAAATTAATTGCTCGATTTTTTTAACCAGTTGTTTTCTTTTACTTGTCTTGGGGTTTTTACTATTAGCATTATATAAGTCTTCATCAGGAACAGCATTAATTGCATCAACTAATGGCTGTGAAGCCCCTTCAATAGTGTCATCATTCAACCCACTACAGTTTTCGTCTATTCCGTTAAAGAGTATTTCAGTCGCTCCTGGATTAATAGCAAAATTTAAAGGTTGGCAATCTTCAATATTATCAAAACTATCTCCATCAATATCTGCATCACATGCATCACCTACACCGTCTTCATCCAGATCCAGTTGTTCAGAATTGGCATTCACTGGGCAATTATCGAAAGTATTGTCTATTTGGTCTCCATCAATATCATCATCGCAGGCATCACCAATGAAATCCCCATCTATGTCCGACTGATCGGAATTACTAATTAATGGACAATTATCAATATTGTCAAAGATGCCATCATCATCACTGTCATCACAGACATCACCAATACCATCCTGATCTAAATCAGACTGATCAGCATTAGGAAAAACTGGACAATTGTCAAAATTGTTATTAACACCATCATTATCTTTATCGACATCACAAGCATCACCCACACCATCTTCATCTAAATCAAATTGATCGGCATTTGAAATTGCTGGACAATTATCTTCATCATCCAAAACACCATCGCCGTCAGTATCAGCTGCACCGGGGATCACATCACCATATCCCATAGCGAAATGAGCTAGACTTCCTTGTCTAATTACTTGGGTTGGGAAACAAGTTGCTAGGCCAAATGGTGGTTCATTAGTAGTTCTTATTGCTTGAATCGTCATTATATTTGGTGAAAAATTCAGTGCGAAAAAACACCCCTGATTGGTTAATGTATTGGTAGAGTTAAATGAAATTCTCCCTGTAAAGAAAATTCTTTTTATTGATCCCTTCACAGTTTGACCTGGGGGTATTGTAAGTCTTGGAAATTGTGGATGGTAAGAACCTGACCAACTGATATTAGACAACACTATTGTATCATTAGTCAGATTTGTGAAATGTACATCAAATCTAGATGATACCGCATAGGCTTGAAAACTTAGCATCATTGCGATCAAAGCGAAAATTATTGATTTTTTATTAGACATGCATAATTCCTTATTAAAAGGCATAATTTATGCGTAACAACTAAATACGCCGTGTTAATTTTTGAGTTTTTCATTATTGTTTTGTTACACCTTTGTTACACCTTTGTTACACCTTTGTTACACTTTTGTTATCTTATTAAAATTCAGATTATCTATTTGGACTTTTTAACAGTGACTCCTTCTTGTGAAGCTGTTATCCGGCTTACCACAATAAAAAACTATAACTCTATGATAATAAAAACAAATATATCAAAATCAAAGTCGGTACTGGCTTCATCCCCCCACCAAGATGTCACAATAAGTCAGTCAATTCGATGAATTAAACAGACCGATGAATTAAACAGACTGTCTATTAAAAAAGAAAACCAATAAACAAACAATAAAACAATAAAACAATAATAGGATACCCATAAGTTAACACTCAAAGTCAGAATCGTTGACTTATTTATTGACCGCTAACAAGTAATTCTTCCTTTCAAATAACAGCATGGCGAATGGCAGTTCCTGACACAAGGTGGTACCTTTTGACTGGAGAAAGAAAGCCACAAGATCCGCCTACGAAGTATCAACTAAAACTCCCCTTGCAAAATTGCCCATAAGAATTTGGGTTTATAGGCAAATTGACAGGGCGTCAATTTGAGCTGAGAGTGCAGGACGCACTTCGAAGCGACTCGTTAAGAAGCACATTTTTTTGGGTTGCCGAAGGCCAATTTTGCTGGGCACCCTTTCTTTTGGTTCTGTTTTAGTTTGGCGTAAAAGAAAATGAACCCGCCGAAGGTGGAAGCTTTTGACTTTAAAACATAAATCGAGCAAAAAGGGAACGGAGGGATTATTAATTAGCCAATGACTTATATAGTCGAATAATGAGTTTAAGGTGTTCTGGAAAATGCTGCACGCGGTATATCCAGTGAATGTAATATATAGAAAAGTTATGCAAAATACTGTTTGTTATGATGAATTTTGTGAATTTGAAGAAAGTGAAAATTCAAAGTAGACGCAACTTCCTTGTAAATTAAAGATTTTTCAGTTAGTTTGATTAAAATAAATAAAAAATATACCACAGGGTGTTTTACCGCTGACGGCGGTAAAATCAGCAGTTGAACTAAGCCGCTTCGCGGAGCTTTACCCCCTCTTTTACCCCTTTCATTTTCGTCATCAACGACCACACTTTTAATAGCCAATAACGGCTATATAAAAGGAGAATTGTGATGACACCCTT
>JBFFIY010000174.1:0-10057 GCA_041556195.1 Enterobacterales bacterium | reverse complement strand
CGAGTTGCTAAATGCACCTGTAGCTGTTCAGATTGCCCCTAAAATGAGTCAGTTCGAGGCAAAAAATGTGATTATACTCGATTATTTGACCATTTTTGAACGATGAAATGGCTCATTTTAGGGGTAAGCTGAATAGTTACCTATTTTTAAGCTAATAGTTTCTTAACTTCAGTGACCAGTTCCAGAGCCAGAAAAGGTTTTTCTAATGTTTTAGAAACAAGGAATGATATGGTGTTTAGGTGTTCTTTATCTGCTGAAATAGCGATTATAGGTATATTATATTGACTAATCGCTTCCAGGATACCTTCTACGCCATCATGACCCGGCATGTAAAGATCAGAGATAATTAAAGCTGGTTGTTTGTTTTTAATTAATTTCAGAATATCTTTACTACTATCATCCTCGATGATCTCATACCCGGCATCAGTAAGAACTAATGCATAGAGTTGTCTTAGAACAATGTCATCCTCAAGTAAAATAATTGTGTTTTTTGCCATTTAGGAGCTCTTTAGTGGTTATTTATAAGAGTAACATTCTTATAAGTTTAGAGGTTGATAGGCTAATTTCAAGGAAACAGCGACTCGTGACTATTCTTAATGGTAAGTCTATCTATCCCGAGTTCAGGTTATCTAAGAAAGTTATTGGCTATAAGTTGATGGTTGCATTATTCAATCAGGATTTTTAAACCAAAGCTGTTTAAGTTCAGTTATCTCATCTCTTAGTTGCGCTGCTTTTTCAAACTCTAATGCTTGTGCATATTCAAACATCTGTTTTTCAAGGCTTTTTACTTGCTTTGATATGTCTTTAGTGGTATCAATTTTATACTTTTGGGCTTGCTCTGCAACTTTTTGTCGGCGGTTTTTATTATCTTTAAAACCATAACCCGCTTCCATAACATCAGTTATTTTCTTTCGGATAGATTTCGGGGTAATGCCCTGTTTCTGGTTAAACAGATGTTGAATTTTTCTTCTACGTTCAGTTTCATCAATGGCTTTTTGCATAGATTTAGTAATGCGATCTCCATAGAGAATCGCTCTTCCATTGATGTTTCTTGCACATCGTCCAATTGTCTGGATAAGTGAGCGTTCTGAGCGTAGAAATCCTTCCTTATCTGCATCGAGAATTGCGACAAGTGAGACCTCCGGTATATCAAGTCCTTCTCTTAATAGATTGATTCCTACCAATACATCAAAAACGCCTAAGCGAAGATCTCTGATAATTTCCATTCTTTCCACGGTATCAACATCTGAATGTAAATATCGAACTCGTATATCATGTTCTGCCAGATATTCCGTCAAATCTTCTGACATGCGTTTAGTTAGTGTGGTGACCAGTATTCGTTCATTTCTGGATACAAGTTCATTAATTTCTACAAGTAAATCATCAATTTGTGTTGAAACAGGTCGCACTTCAATTTGTGGATCTAATAGGCCTGTAGGGCGAACAACTTGTTCTACGATTTGATCTTGCTGCTCCATTTCGTAAGTACCGGGGGTAGCAGAAACCGCAATACATTGAGGCATTAAACGTCTGAACTCATCAAATTTAAGGGGGCGATTATCCAACGCGGATGGTAATCGAAATCCATAATTCACCAAATTTTCTTTACGAGAGCGATCACCTTTATACATGGCTCCAATCTGAGGAAAGGTGACATGACTTTCATCAAGAATCAAAAGGCTGTCCTTTTGAAGATAATCAAACAGACATGGAGGAGGTTCTCCAGCATTTCTACCAGATAAATAGCGTGAGTAATTTTCCACCCCGGAGCAGTAACCAATTTCTTGCATCATTTCTAAATCAAAGCGAGTTCGTTGTTCTAATCGTTGTGCCTCAACCAATTTGTTCTGTTCAATCAACTTGTCTAAATGCTCTCTCAATTCAACTTTGATGTCATCAATAGCCGAAAGCATGCGCTCTCTACTGGTAACATAATGGCTTTTGGGATAAATCGTCGCTCTGGGAACCTTGGCATTCACTTGGCCCGTTAGTGGATCGAAAAAGCTGATCTGGTCTATCTCATCATCAAATAGTTCAATTCGAATGGCATCTCTTTCAGATTCAGCCGGATAAACATCGATAACATCTCCTCGTACTCGATAAGTTGCCCTTTGAAAAACCATGTCATTGCGTGTGTATTGCAGATCAGCCAGGCGCCTCAGAATGTATCTTTGATCAACCGAGTCGCCACGTTTTAAATGAAGTACCATCGCGTGGTAGGTATCCGGATCTCCCAGACCATAAATAGCCGATACAGAAGCAATCAGGATGGTGTCACGTCGCTCAAGCAGGCTCTTGGTGGCTGACAGACGCATTTGTTCTATATGATCATTTATCGATGCATCTTTTTCGATAAAGGTGTCCGATGCAGGCACATAGGACTCAGGCTGGTAATAATCATAATATGAAACGAAGTATTCAACCGCATTATTAGGGAAGAATTCTTTCATTTCTCCATACAATTGGGCGGCGAGGGTTTTATTCGGTGCCATAATGATGGCTGGACGTTGAGTTTGTGCAATAACCTGTGCAATGCTGTAAGTCTTGCCCGAACCAGTGACTCCCAATAATACCTGAGTGGCTACACCATCATTTAGACCAGAAATTAGTTGTTCAATGGCTTGTGGTTGGTCACCAGCAGGCTGGAAATCGGAAATCAATTCAAACATTTTTTCCATGGAGCTGTTTGGCATAGTACAATAACATTCAGTAGGCTTAAACAAGGCATTGTAACACTGTTAACGGTAGCACTGTTAACAGGCAAAACCATTCTACCCTAAAGCATTTTTTTAAAATATTCAGAGAAATTTTCAGAGGAAACAAATTGTGAGCATCAGGCTTTCAGAACGTGTCAAAGCAGTAAAACCTTCTCCGACTCTTGCTGTTTCAGCAAAAGCTGCTGAGTTAAAAGCACAGGGTAAAGATGTGATTGGTCTTGGTACTGGTGAACCAGATTTCGATACCCCGGATTTTATCAAAGAAGCCGCTATCCTGGCAATAAAAGCTGGAGCAACGAAGTACACTGCAGTGGATGGCACTGCTGAGCTAAAACAAGCTATCATTGAAAAATTTAAACGTGATAACCAGCTTGAATATCAGGCCAATCAAATTTTAGTATCATCTGGCGGCAAACAAAGCTTTTTTAATTTATGTCAGGCTCTATTAAATCCGGGAGACGAGGTCATTATTCCAGCACCTTATTGGGTATCTTACCCTGATATGGTAATTTTAGCAGGCGGAATACCTGTCATAATTAAAACAACGCTAGAGCAAAACCTGAAAATTACCCCTGCTCAGTTCAGACAGTCGATCACTGATAAAACTCGACTATTTGTTATCAATAGTCCCAGTAACCCAACAGGCGTCGCGTACAGCAAAACTGAGTTACAGGCTTTAGCAGAAGTGTTACTTGAATATCCTGATATTATGGTAGCAACTGATGATATGTACGAACATATTCTCTGGGCTGAAGAACCTTTCTGTAACATCGTAACCGCCTGCCCTGATCTCTATCCTCAATCCATTGTATTAAATGGGGTATCTAAGGCTTACGCTATGACAGGATGGAGAATTGGTTATGCTGCAGGTCCTGCAGGGCTTATAGGTGCCATGAAAAAAATTCAGTCTCAAAGCACTTCCAATCCTTCATCTATCTCACAGGCGGCGGCCGTAGAAGCTTTAAATAGTGATCAAAGTTGTATCACACCTATGTTGCAAGCCTTTAAAGAGAGGCATGATTACGTCGTGGGTAGACTAAACAAGATTGAAGGTGTGACTTGTTTGCCTGGAGATGGGACTTTTTATGCGTTTCCTTGTATTAATGACATATTAGCCAAAATGGATGGTGAACAGGATGATCTGGATTTTGCCGCCTTTTTATTGGAAAAAGTAGGTCTGGCCCTGGTGCCAGGTTCAGCTTTTGGTGCGCCTGGTTATCTCAGGCTTTCATTTGCGGCCAGCATGGATAATCTGAAAGCGGCACTTGAACGTCTTGAAAAGGCTGTAGAACTTATCGGTTAATATAACGTAACTATTCAGATATGGGTACATTTAACAACTCGCTGAATAGTTACAATATAACTTTCTTACACTAGCCGAAAATGCATATTTCCGGCTAGTTTAGGACTTCCCGTTAAAATTATTATTAAGATTAGGTAAATAGACTATTGACCTGTCAAAGAAAGACGATTATCATGCTCGCCGTCCTGTAGAGGATGAACTATTCCCCTTTAGTTCAGTTGGTAGAACGGTGGACTGTTAATCCATATGTCGCTGGTTCAAGTCCAGCAAGGGGAGCCAAATCTAAAAGCCGACTTTATTGTCGGCTTTTTTTTGCCAAAAATTAAAATATCCCACTATACTCTAACATCAGCTTTTAATAATTAATAAGTAGAAATTCTAATGTGTTACACCATTCGAGTCTCAATACTGGCTATTGTTTTGCTTCTTTTTTTCGGTTGTACAGCTAAAGGGGGAAGTCCTGCGGATAAAAGACGTAGTATTGACAATATGGCTCAAGAGGTTTTAACAAACCTCTATAAGATAAAACCTGATGTTCGTTCACAAATTAAAAATGCTGCGGGTTTTGCCGTTTTTTCAAGTGCAAATGTTAACCTGATATTTTTTAGTGCTTCCGGTGGATATGGTTATGCTCTAAATAATAAAAATGGACGAAAAGTCTACATGAAAATGGCAGAAGCAGGGATCGGATTAGGATTGGGTATTAAGGATTTTCGTGCCGTTTTTGTGTTTCACGATGAATCAACACTTAATAATTTTATAGATAATGGTTGGCAATTTGGAGGCCATGCCGATGCAGCAGTAAAAGCTCATGATAAAGGAGGAGCTACAGGCGGAGAAATAGTGATTGATAATATTACCATTTATCAACTAACTGAAAGTGGAATTGCACTTCAAGCGACAGTAAAAGGTACAAAATACTGGCGAGACAGTACACTCAACTAACAAAGCATGCTAGAGAACCTTTCTCCCAATAATAGATATTTTTTCTTACACTTGTTTGCCGTTCGTGACTGTTTTTTCTAGGTTAAACAACCAAAAACCAGTATGATGACGACATTTCTCTTTGGTATGCTCTATTGCTATCACTAAATATAACCTCAACATAAGTAGAGACTAAATCATCGATGATAAATTTTCTAAAACAGCATTATCCCGTCATCATTATTTTTAGCATAACAACAATTTTTGCCTTTTTTGGAAATGAAGCTCGACAATTATTTCAATTTGATATTGTTCTACAGGAATCGGGACAATGGTGGCGATTAATCACTGCAAATCTGGTCCACACTAATCTTTATCACTGGTTACTAAACAGCAGTGGTTTGTTACTGATTTGGTGGATTTTTCATGGCCAATTAAAACCTCTTTCATGGTTACTATTGTTGCTCATCTTAGCACCTGCTCACCTTGCACTACTTTACTGGATTGCCCCTGATCTTAAAATATACGTGGGTTTATCAGGACTATTACATGGTTGGTTGGCAGCTGCTGCAATCTTTGATGCAAGAGGACATTTCTGGGTAGGTTATATATTAATTATTGGGTTAATAGGTAAGGTGGCCTGGGAATTTTTCTATGGCGCCTCAGCACAGGTTAGCCAATTGATTGAGGCAAGAGTGGCAACCGAGGCCCATCTTTCAGGTTTAATCATCGGCATTATTTTAGGTCTGTTATGGCCGGGAGTCATTTGTGTGCATTGTAAGAACCAAGATGCCAAATTGGAAAAAGAAATAGACACAGAATAAAGTAAAACCTCAGAAGATAAACATCTTCTGAGGTTAGTCGTATTAAATCTCTAATTTTAAAGAATTTTTTTCGACTGTTTTCAGCGATATCCCTTTCACTTCAGCCAAAGACTCAATTGACTTAAATAGTCCGTGTGTTTCACGGTAACTAATAATCGCCTCTGCTCGTTTAATACCTACTCCTTTAAGTGTATTGGCAATTTGTTCAGCATTAGCTGTATTTATGTTCACCTTGGCGGGAATGGTCGTCTTGCTCATATCCATTTGCTGTTGAACATCGTTCGAAACAGATTTAGCATTAACGGGTGAAACAAAAGTGATAAGTGTTGCTAGTAAAGTAATAGTTAATAGTTTTTTCATGATTATCTCCTAATTAAAAATTGTTTGCCTCCGTGGCAAAACCACTTTACCTTTTCTAAAAATGCATGCAACCCCCTTACATAACAAAGGGCAAATCTCTTACAAAGTGAATAGTTAAATAACCCCAACTCGGGATAAAAACAGCCACCCAGCACAACTGTTTTAGCTATTAAATGTTTGTAACTTACTAATATTTAATAGTATTCAAACTATTCTTATCCCGAGTTCAGGTTAATTACATTTTTAGTTTGTATACAATACCCGGATTACACCTGATCATATCAAAATCATTGCTAAACCCACTAGCTGACTCAGAAGCTCCAAGGAATAAATAACCACCTGGTTTTATGGTCTTGGCAATTCTCTCTAAAATATCTTTTTTTAATTCAGCGGGGAAATAAATCAGAACATTACGACAAAAAACCACATCAAATTTACCTAAGCCTGTGTAAGGAGTTTTTAAATTCAACTGACGAAAACTCACTCTCTGTCTAATAGTGGGTTTGACTCTATAAATCTCTGGCGTTTGTGCATCAAAATGCATTTTTCTTCTCTCGTCAGACAATCCCCTCGTTAAAGAAAGTTGATCAAATTCCGCCTTTTTTGCCTTCTCTAATATACCTTCCGATAAATCAGTTGCCAGGATCTCAAGTTCCCCCTTAAACCCACCCATTTTTTTATTTTCTTCTTCAAGTGCCATACTGATTGAATAGGGTTCTTGACCGGAAGAACATGCGGCGCACCAAATCCTGGCTTTGCCAAAAGGAGATATTTCTGGTAACAGTTTGCTAAAAAGGACTTGAAAGGGATAAATATCTCGAAACCAGTTAGTTTCATTCGTCGTCATAGCATCTACAACATGTTGCAACAATAACCTGTACTTAGGATGTTGAACGAGCGAGAGAAGCTCTGAAATAGAGGTAACGTTATGCTCTCTAAGTAAACGAGTAAGACGACTAGAGATCAGATATTGTTTATTGTCACCAAGCTGAATACCAGTTGTGCTCTTTAAAAAAGCACAAAACTGATGGTACTCATGGGTTGTGATTCCTTTTTGCATTACTTTTGCTTTAAGAATAAAAATATTCGTTAATTCTAACTAACTTCTTAAATAGTAACGTTGGTGCATTTATAAGCCTACTGTTGACCATGAATTTACTCATATAGTTCCTTTACTGCAGCAGCCAACTCATTTGGATCAAATTTTGCGATAAATCGATCAGCACCTACTTTTTCAATCATGGCTTTGTTGAAAACTCCACTCAGAGATGTATGCAGAATAACGTGAAGTCCGCTAAGACTGGGATCATTACGAACAGCAGCGGTAAAGGTATAACCATCCATCTCGGGCATTTCAATATCTGAGATCACCAATAAAACTTCATCCAGAACATCTTTGCCATCATCAACAATAGTTTTTAACCAATCAAGTGCTTCTTTACCATTAATCACCGTATGAGTTTTAAGACCCAGTTGCTCTACGGTTCTCTTTACCTGATTCCTGGCAACGGCAGAATCATCCGCGACAAGCACAATTTTATCTTGAGGAGCTTTAGCTGAATCAGCGGTTATTTCATCACTTACCAGCTCATTTGCTGGTACTATTTCTGATAAAACTTTTTCTACATCAATAATTTCTATCAGACGGCCGTCCAGTTCACTCACAGCCGTTAAATAATTATTTCTTCCAACACCCTTAGGTGGTGGATGAATATCTCCCCAGCTCAAATTGACAATACGCTCTACACCGCTTACCAAAAAACCCTGAACTTTACGGTTATATTCGGAGATCACTACAAATCTATTAGTAATATCTGACAACATGGCTCCACCAATAGCCATACTTAAATCAACCACCGAAACAGTTTCACCTCGAATATGGGCAACACCTCTAACCACAGGGTTACCATTAGGCAACTGTGTAAGTGGGGGACACTGCAAGACTTCTCGTACTTTAAAAACATTAATTCCGTAAACCTGGTCGCCACTTAATTTAAACAGCAAAAGTTCCAAACGGTTTTGACCAACCATTTGAGTTCTCTGGTTCACGCCATCAAGAACACCCGCCATAAAAGTCTCCGTTTAAAAAATGAAAAAATGAAAAAACTCCAATAAGATTGGTATATTTATTGCTTAATTACTTAGTAATCATCAGATAATGTCAAGTTTTTGGCAAACTCTACAATAAGGTTCTGAATATGATAAGCATAGGACATTTAAAAACTTTTGCTCATATAAAAAAGCTTGGTACTAAGGTTTTACCAGTTTTAATAGTATCTATTTTCTCAACTTCAGCACATTCTGGGCAATCTTTAATAGAAATACAGCAAAGAGCTAAAGCTTTTTTAGAAGAAAAAATGGCTATTCGCGGTATAAATCATGAAGATACCCGAATCCAGGTCACATCTCCAGATAAAAGATTAAAACTTGGAAACTGCCTTCAACCATTGGATACTTTTCAACCGATTAATGCCAGTTTACTGGGAAATACCACTGTTGGAGTGAGATGTCATTCTCCTTCATGGCAAATTTATTTACCTGCAAAAGTAGAACAACTCAGTGATGTCTGGGTATTCAGACAAAACTATCAAAAAGGTGATATTATTTCCTCTCAGGAATTATCAATGGAAAAACGCCCTCTTTCAGCCAGATCACACCCCATTAGTTTATCTTCAGATAAATTTAAAGGTTTAAGGGCTTCTAAAACCCTACGAAGGGGGCAAATTGTTGAAGAGCGCGATCTCTGCCTCATTTGTAAAGGTGATAATGTTGAACTTGTGGTTGAGGCTCCAACTCTCACTGTCAGAATGAACGGTATTTCTTTAAACGATGGTATTAAAGGCCAACCCATTACGGTTAGAAATAGTAAAAGTAAGAAGCTTGTAACAGGTATTGCATCAGCATCTGGTATCATACAGGTAGCTCTGTGAAGAAAATGATGATTTTAACTGAAACAACTCAGTATTTTGTTAAAGTATTTACTGCAGGTGCCGATAAGTATTATGAACCTTGGATTATTCGGATAATATCATGGATATAAAACAAGTAGCCGGTCAAGCCAGCTCGCAATTACAAAGTGACAAAACAAGAGATGCTAAATCCTCACCAGGCATAGAAAGCAAGCCTGTGGACAGTGAACAAGCTCCCTCTTCTAAATCAGATACGCTCTCTCTCTCGTCTCAGTCTAATCAAATTCAGAATGCTATTGCTTCTCTGGAAAATGTCCCTGAAATCAGAGAAAGTCGAGTAGAAGAAATAAGAAATTCAATTGCTGCGGGTAACTTTGAAATCAATGCTGAGCAAACTGCAAACAAATTCGCCCAATTTGAATTGGATTTATTTCAAACCAGTTAAGCAGGAGGAGCTTTGATGAGCCATCTTCAACAACAACCACAGTCTGAGCAACATACTCAAAGCCTTCTTCAAATTTTAAGCGAAGAAAATACTTCCTTTTCTGCAATGATTGAATTGTTAGTCGAAGAAAGAACAGCTTTAGAAACTCAAGATATAGATGAAGTAAATCGTCTTAGCCAAAATAAACAAAAACTGACAACCAAACTTGAATCATGTGCCGCCAATCGATTAAAACTGATGAGCCTGTTGAACATTAAAACACCGCAATCAGCTTCAAGCCAGTTATCTGAGGGTTTAGCAGTAATATGGCAACAAATATTAGATAAAGCTGCAGAATGTAAAAAGTGCAATTTAATTAATGGACAAATCATTCAAATAAGCAGAAATAGCCTCCAGCGTTCAATGAGACTTTTAAAAAGTGAATCCGGAGATCATGGCTTGACCTATGGCTCTCATGGGCAGGCATTAACTCAAAGAAGATCATTAGAGGCTATAAGAGCCTAGGGCCTGTTCCCATACCAAACTACCTGGAAATATCTATACCCCTAATCATTCATTATGCCTGATTACAGAGT
>JBFFIY010000173.1:0-10217 GCA_041556195.1 Enterobacterales bacterium | reverse complement strand
CCTAAACAACTTATTACGGCGACAGCTGCAATGAGATAACCCGCAAGATCTCCCCAAAGCACCACAGCAGCATCGGCAAAAGGTGCACTGGAGTTTAGTAGTTGCTCATTTGGTACCAGACTCATTATTGCTACCATACTGAGTATATAAACCAGAGCCGTAGCAAGTGTTCCCTGTATTGTGGCTCTGGGAATAATATCGCTAGCATTTTCTACATCTCCAGCAGGAATTGTAGCTGATTCTAAACCTAAAAATGCCCACAAGGTTAGAGCTGCTGTAGCAGAAATAGCAGATATATTAGATCCAGTAGAAAGATTAAAAGGTTCGAATTGAGCTGGTTGAAAAGTAAATATTCCAGCAACAGCTAAAATAATGATGGGTGAAATTTTTAATATTGTTGTGATTAACTGAATGATCCCTGCTTCTCTTACCCCTTTAATATTGACTAATGTCAAAACCCAGATAGCCGTTAAGGCAACGAATAAAGAAAGCAAAGGATTTTGTGCAAGCTCAGGCCAGAAGAAACTCAAATAGCTTACCATTGCGGTAGAAATTGCTGCATTACCGCACCAGATCGATACCCAATATCCCCATGCAACTATAAATCCAGCAAATGCTCCAAATCCTTGTCTAGCGTATATATAGGGGCCACCAGACTGTTGTGTGTTCTTGCTTAAACGGGCAAAAACCAAAGCCGTCATGATTGCGCCAAAAGCCGTTACCAACCATCCAACAATACTAATTCCACCATAGGGCGCAAGTGACGCTGGTAGTAGAAAAATACCAGAACCCATCATATTACCGATCACCAGTGCGGTACAGATCCAGATCCCCAACTGTTTTCGATGGTTGTTTTTGTTCATATTATCAAATCACTTCTTATCATTGGCGTTATCATATTGTCAGTAATGGTATGAGAACTCAACTTGTACCCACAACATTGAGGTGATAACTTAAGTTAAAGAGATCTTTTAGAGCATCAGTATGCCCCTTTCAATTACAAAGAAAATGCAATCATTTCTCAATGAGCAGTCATTGGATGAAGCCACTACACTACCTGCCGAAATGTATACAGAGCGACGTTGGCTTGATATTGATAATAATATTCTATTAGCCAGTCAATGGCAGTTAGTGGGCTCTATGCACCAATTGCAAAATGTGGGTGATCAGATTGTGACCCATGTCGCAGGTAAACCAGTTGTTGTCGTCTTGAATCAGCAACAGGAAATTAAAGCCTTTTACAATGTCTGTCGTCATAGAGCTGGGCCCGTTGCAACAGAGAATGGCAATAGCCTTTCATTACGCTGTAAATATCATGGTTGGACCTATAATTTAGATGGCCAACTCAAAATGGCACCGGAGATGAATACTACACCTGATTTTGATGTTTGCCAGTATCATCTGCCTGAGGTTCAGGTAGATGTATGGGAAAATTTTATCTTTGTTTGTTTACAAAAAACTTCAATATCTTTACAAGAGATTTTTTCTGGAATAAAAGATAACATTCGACCTATTGATATTTCAAAAATGCAATTTCATCATAGACAGGAATACGTCATTGATTGTAATTGGAAAGTTTATATGGATAACTATTTAGAGGGTTATCATCTGCCACACGTGCATCCTGGCCTCAGCAAACTTCTTGATTATCGCACCTATGACACTAAACTATACAAATGGTATTCTTATCAATTTAGTCCGTTAGAGAGTAGTGAAAATTTTTACGATGAAGGCAAAGCGCATTACTATTGTGTCTTTCCAAATCTGATGTTGAATATTCTTCCTGGCAGGTTACAAACAAATTTGATCCTTCCAGTTAGCGAAAACACCTGTAAAGTGATTTTCGATTATTACTATACTGATCTCGATACGGACAAAACCAGAAAAATGATCCTACAGGATCTGGAATTTAGTGACCAAATTCAAGAAGAAGACATTACTATTTGTCAGTATGTTCAAAAAGGATTGGGATCGGGTAGTTATGAAGCAGGGCGGCTCTGTAACAAACGTGAAACAGGCGTTTATCATTACCAGGAACTGATCCGTAAGGTTTTTAGAGAAGCGATCAGTAGTGATAGAATAATCATTGAGTTGTGAAATATTTATTTTTTAGTCTTATATGAAAAATTGCTAATTAGACAAGAGTTTTAACATACAGGATTTTTTTATGGTAACAGTTACAGCAAAAAACAGTGGTAATATTGGAAAAAAAGCATCACTAAAAAAAATTCTGATCAGAAGCCTGGTTTCCATAGTCAGTTTACTATTGATTGTTTTAGTCTGGGCTTACACTCAATTTCGAGGGAGTTTGCCGCAACTTGATGGGAGTTACCAATTCTCACAACTGTCTTCAAAGGTAGAGATAGAACGCGATGAAAATGGTATTGCTACAATAACGGCCAATAATCGTGCCGATTTATCGTTTGCGACGGGCTTTGTGCATGCCCAGGAACGCTTTTTCCAGATGGATCTATCCCGAAGGCGCTCGGCGGGAGAGCTTTCACAATTATTTGGTAAGGTTGCTTTAAAACTTGATAAATCAACCAGAATTCACCGATTAAGGGCTCGTTCAACTAAGGTGATTGAACAACTCCCATTATCTCAAAAGCAATTACTTCAAAGATATACCGAGGGTGTTAATGCCGGATTAAAGGCGTTATCGAATGTGCCTTTTGAATACTATTTATTACAACAAGAGCCGCGATCCTGGTCAATAGAAGACTCCTTGCTTACAGTTTATGCCATGTACTTTACTCTGCAAAGTGGCGATGGTCGTTATGAATGGCAAAAATTTCTACTCAAAGACAGCCTGTCAGTAGGATTACTTGATTTTCTTCTACCTACGCGCACAGAGTGGGATGCACCTATTCAGCCTGAGCTGGAAAATTGGCAGAGGACTTTGCTCCCTTCCGCTTCGGTATTAGCTTCAAATCACAAGTCTTTAGCTCATAGAATAGAGCCACCCGTGTTACCTGAATTAATTCCTGATGATGCTCCTTTGTATGGAAGCAATAACTGGTCTGTCGATGGCTCTATTTCTGAAACAGGTGCCGCTATTTTGTCCAATGATATGCATCTGGGATTGAGTGTACCTAATACCTGGTATCGGTTACGTCTAAAACTAAACAATGAGTCGCTTAATGGTTTGGTAACCAAAAGTTCTTCATTAGATGTTTCAGGTTTATCATTACCTGGAAATCCTTTAATTGTCGCTGGCAGCAATGGTTATGTTGCCTGGGGATTCACCAATTCTTATGGAGATTGGGGGGACTTGATCCAGCTTAAAATTAATCCTGAAAATGAAACACAATATTTAACCAAAAATGGTTATCAAAACTTTACCGAATACAGCGAAACAATCCACATAAAGGATGAAGCAGCGCAAGAATTTACCGTTAAAGAAACAAAATGGGGGCCGGTGGTTAATGGTTATTCTGAACATTCCATGGCGTACCGCTGGGTGGCACATTATCCGCAAGGCATTAATGCCGGATTACTTGAAATGGAACAGGTTACAACTGTTCAAGAAGCTATGTCCAAGGCGGATAAAATAGGTATTCCGGCCCAAAATGCCATGTTAACCGATCATCTGGGGAATATAGGCTGGACTATTTTTGGGGCTATTCCTAAACGTAAAGAAGGGGATTATTCAATTCCCGGCGATTGGTCAACGGGGGAGCTTGATTGGAATGGTTGGTTAACTTCTAGCGAATATCCCAAAGTTTATAATCCGCAAAATCATCGTTTATGGACCGCTAATGCAAGGGTAACAAGTGGGTTAGATCTGCAACTTGTAGGAGATTCCGGTTATGCACTGGGTGCCAGGGCACAACAAATTCGTGATGACCTAACAGCATTAAAAGCACCTGTCAAAGAACAGGAGCTACTCAACATACAATTAGATAATCGCGCCATCTTTCTAACTCGATGGAAAGCGCAACTGGAAAAAGTGCTAGAGTCTTCACAACAAACCGAATTTACCCCATTTCTTAAACAGCTAAAGAATTGGCAAGGATTAGCAGCAGCAGATTCTATTGCTTACCGCTTAGTAAAAGAATATCGATTACAGGTGGCAAAGGTGTTGATGAATGAATTGACAGAGGTTTGTCGCCACAAACATCCAAAATGTGACTACTATAAGGCTACTCATCAATGGGAACAACCGCTCTGGACACTCGTGAGTGAACAACCGGGGGATTGGCTTCCCGAAGGTTTTAGTCATTGGAAAGGTTTTTTTGAAGAAATGGCAAAAAGATCTTTTGAGCCGGTATTATCTGGAAAAATCATCCTGGAAAATTATACCTGGGGCAAAAAAAATCAAACTCAAATAAAACATTCATTAAGCCGCTTTGTGCCATTTTTGGGTAAATTAACCGATATGCCGACACTGCCCCAAGCTGGTGACAAAGACATGCCCCACGTTGCAGGACAAGGTTTTGGACAGTCAGAAAGAATGGTGGTAAGTCCTGGTCATGAAGAAAGAGGTATACTACACATGCCAACCAGCCAATCAGCTCACCCATTATCTCCCTATTATGGCAAAGGACATGACGACTGGATGAAAGGAATCCCCAGCCCATTTTTACCGGGCAAAACGTTTTGGAAGATGCAGCTGAACCCTGAAACCTGATATTGAGGTAACACGGGTATATCGGTCAAATTTGGTCGATTTACTGCATTTGAAGAATAATCTTACATCTTGGTAGTTGACATTTTTAGTCAACTATAACAATCTGCCTATCACTTTTAAAAAATGCGGATAATCATAATGAAAAAAGTCTTGCTATTGCCATTCGTTATATCCAGCTGGATAGCCTCTTTTTCTTTGGCATTTGCCCTGCCACAAATATCAACACCCAATGATATTCATGATGACAGGGAAGCTGCTTATGCCTTTATTAATGCCAACATTACCGTTGATCCTGAGACACAATTTGATAAGGCTACTATGCTGATTAAATTGGGAAAAGTCGTGGCTGTAGGCACTGAAATCAAGGTGCCTGAAGGATATGTGGTTGTTGATATGAGTGGCCGACACATTTATCCGGGATTTATTGATGCATATACCCATTATGGTTTGCCCAAACCTGCACCTCGCGCACCCTTTAATTTTAATTCACCTGAAGTTATGGATTCTCAAGTTCCGGGAGCCTATGGTAGCAATGATGCTATTCGAGCTTATTACGCTGCATCGCAAGAATTTAAAGCCAATGAAAAATCCGGTAAGCTCCTGAGAAACCTGGGTTTTGGAGCTGTACTGACCTTTCAAAAAGATGGTATTGCCAGAGGAACTTCGGCTTTAGTGACACTGGGAAAAAATAGTGAGAATGAACTCATGCTTGAGCCCAGTGTTGCGGCGCATTATTCATTAGAAAAAGGCAGCTCTAAACAGTCCTTTCCATTTTCTTCAATGGGTTCAAGTGCGCTTTTAAGACAAACCTTTATGGATGCTGACTGGTATTCTCAATTCAAGATCAAACCTTTTGCGGATCAGTCGTTAACGGCCTGGACTCAAAATCAAGCTTTACCACAAATTTTTGAAGTAGGCAGTTGGCAGGAGTTGTTGCAAGCACAAAAAATCGCTGATGAATTTGATGTGAATTATATCTACAAAGGAAGCGGAGATGAATATCAACGTCTAGCTGCGATTAAACAAACGGGTTCCAGCTTGATTATTCCATTGGCATTTCCAGAGGCAATGGATGTTAGCGATCCCCTTGAAGCCAAAAATGTCAAACTCAAAGATATGAAGCACTGGGAGTTGGCACCATCAAATCCTGCTGCACTCGCCTCTAAAAACATCAATTTTTCTTTAACAGCTTATGGTCAGGAAAAGGACTTTTGGAAAAATTTACGAAAAGCCATTAAATATGGATTAAGTGAACAGGATGCGTTAAAGGCCTTAACCCTGACACCGGCAAAGTTACTAGAAGTAGATAATCGCTTGGGACATTTGAGAAAAGGCGCTATAGCCAACTTCCTTATTACTTCAGAAAAACTATTTGATAAAGAAAATGTTATTTATCAAAACTGGATCCAGGGTGAGCGATATGAATTAGTACCAATGGAAGTCGATTATGCGGGACGTTATCAATTGACATTGGGTGAAGGTGAGCAAGCTAATACTGATTATCATCTTAAAATAAGTGGTATGGGAAAAAAGCTTAAAGCTAAAATATTGCCTGTAAGCGATAAAAAAATCGTTGAAGTAGATGCAAATTCCGAACAGAAAAAGAAACAAGAAAATAACTCCGGGACAAAAGATGAATCCTCATCAAAAAAGAAAGATGAAGGAATTGATGCAAAAATAAAACTTATTAATAACCAATGGGTGATCAGTTTTAGCCCGGATAAAAAAGGCCCAGCTATTCGCTTAAAAGGTTGGGTTGAAGGCAAACAATTTGAAGGACGTGGCCAGTTGGGTAATGGACAATGGGTTAACTGGAAAGCAAGTCCTATTGTAGCAGAAGCAGATGTTGACAAAAAGAAAGAAGAAAAGAAAGACAAACCACTTGAGTTGGGTCCAGTTACCTATCCTTTCGAGGCTTATGGTCAAACTGAGCCACCTGAAGCAGAAGATCTGTTAATTCAAAATACTACCGTGTGGACACTTGAGAAAGAGGGCATATTGATTAACACCGATGTTCTCATTCGCAAAGGTAAGATTGTGAGTGTGGGCAAAAAGCTTAAAGCCGGAAAAGCGCGTGTTATTGATGGTAGCAATAAACATTTAACCCCTGGCATTGTTGATGAGCATTCTCATATTGCTCTGCGAGCAGTGAATGATGTGGCGGTTAACTCTGGCATGGTGCGAATGTCTGATGTAGTTGATTCTGAAGACATTAACATTTATCGAAATCTGGCCGGTGGTGTCACCAGTGCCCAGTTACTCCATGGTTCAGCTAACCCTATTGGTGGGCAGTCTGCTTTAGTTAAAATGCGTTGGGGGAAAACTCCCGGGCAAATGCTGATTGAAAACGCTGATGGCTTTATAAAATTTGCCCTGGGTGAAAATGTTAAACGTTCGTCCAATTCTCGCTCAGTTCGTTTTCCACAAACACGTATGGGGGTAGAACAAACCTATGTTGATTGGTTCACTCGTGCTCAGGACTACCAGAAACAAAGGCAGGCCTTTAATAAGTTATCAAAAAGAAAGCAGGCTAAAACTACCAAACCTCGTCAGGATCTGGTTTTAGACACAATGGTAGAAATTATAAACAGCAGACGTTTTGTCACCAGCCACTCTTATGTGCAATCAGAAATTAACATGCTGATGCATGTGGCAGAGCAGTTCAATTTCCACATTAATACCTTTACTCATATTTTGGAGGGTTACAAGGTGGCGGATAAAATGGCCAGACATGGCGCAGGTGGTTCTACATTTGCAGATTGGTGGGCTTATAAATGGGAAGTGCGTTATGCGATCCCCTATAACAGCACCCTGATGACAGAAGCTGGAGTAACTGTTGCCATTAATTCCGATGATAGAGAAATGTCACGAAGACTTAATCAGGAAGCAGCTAAATCTGTGAAGTATGGCGGAATGGATGAGATAGAGGCTTTAAAACTGGTTACACTGAATCCTGCTAAATTACTGCATTTAGATGATCGTATGGGCAGCATTGTCGAAGGTAAAGATGCAGATCTGGTACTTTGGTCTGATCATCCTTTATCTATCTACGCAAAAGCTGAAAAAACCCTGGTTGATGGCATTGTTTATTTTGATACAGAAAAAGATAAAACACTTTATCAGGGCATTACCGAGGAAAGGCATAGATTGATCCAAAAAATAATTAAAGAAAAACCTGAAGGCAGAAAATCAAAAGGAAGAAGTTCAAAACCAGCCGTCGAATGGCATTGTGACAGTTTACATGGTTATGAATACTTATTATCACAAATAGAAAACGACTCATATAGCGATCAGCAAGCACTCGTTCAACAGGAACTTTCACAACAAAAAATAACACAGCAATCAGGAGCGCAATTATGAAAAACAAAATACCAGGCTCCGTACTGATTTTTTTTACTGGATTGTTTTTAACTTTGAATACCTATGCTTTAACGCCTGAGCCTGCTCCAGAGCAAAGTCAGGCTATAGCTTTAGTTGGTGCTACCGTGCATGTCGGTGATGGTAAGGTGGTTGAGAATGCTTTGGTGATTTTAGAAAATGGAAAAATTAAGCAGGTTAAATCCCAAAATACCGGTTCTCAAAAAAATGCACAAAATCTAAGTAAACATCAGGTAATTGATGCGACAGGCAAACACATTTATCCTGGTTTCATTTTACCCAATTCCGAAATTGGTTTGATTGAAGTCGATGCGCTCAGGGCAACTCGTGACAATAATGAGATGGGAGAAATAAACCCGAGCATACGATCAATTATTGCCCATAATACAGATTCTGAATTGATACCGACTTTGAGATTTAATGGGATACTGATGGCTCAGGTTACTCCAAGAGGAGGTATGGTGTCGGGTCGTTCGTCGGTGGTGGAGTTAGAAGGTTGGAACTGGCAAGATGCTTCTTACCTTGTCGATGATGGGTTACATATCAACTGGCCTTCACAGTGGGGAAGAAAATTTAACTTTGCAACCTTTAGTGCTGATCGTGTTAAAAATAAAAAGTTTAATGAACAACTTAACAAAATAAACACTCTGTTTGAACAAGCTAAGGCTTATGCTGAAACCACAGTGCATAAAGTTAGTAATCTCAAACTGGATGCCATGAAGGATCTGTTTAATGGCAAAATGACACTCTATGTTCATACCGATAGTGCTGCTGAAATTGTTGCATCTATACATTTAGCACAGCAATATGCTATAGAAAAAGTGGTGATAGTAGGAGGGGAGGAAGCTCTGGCTGCAAAAGATATTCTATTGAAATACAAAGTGCCGGTGATTTTGTCTACGATTCACCGTCTACCTGCAACAGTCGACTCCCCCATTACTGAGGCTTATGAGTTACCTGCTTTATTACACAAAGCAGGCATCAAAGTGGGCTTAGGGTACGATAGTAATATGAGTGCCAGAAATTTGGGCTTTCTGGCTGGAACAGCTGCAGCCTATGGTTTAGATAAAGAAACAGCACTTTCTCTTATAACCAAAAACAATGCAGATATTTTAGGCATTGGCAGAAGCGTCGGAACTGTTGAAGAGGGTAAGGATGCTACTTTATTTATATCTGAAGGCGATGCACTTGATATGCGTACCAACCAGATAACGCATGCTTTTATAAGAGGGAAACAGATAGATTTATTTGGTATGCAACAACAGCTATATCAACGATTCCATAAAAAATATTCCAAATAACTCCATCCAAACTACCTGAAATAAGTATTTTCAGGTAGTTTGATATAATTCAGTTAAACTAGGGTTGTATCTTTTTATTTTTCTCTTTCTCTTTCGCTTTCTCCCTCTCTTTCGCTTTCCTGGCATCCTGTTCAGCCTGTTCAGGATTAACAAGTTCAAGGTTCTTTCTTTTGTAAGGTTTTATAACGATAGCACTCCGCTGTGCAGCCTCAATTTTTTCAATAGCTTTGAGCTTATTTTTTTGTTCTAGCCTTTCTGGGTTTTTTAAACTATGAGAAGCTTTTTCTTTGGCCGCTTTGGCTTCTCTGGCTGCTTTGGCTTCTTTGTCGGTTTTTCCAGCATTGGCAGGTGCCGTCATGATTAATGAGCATAGCGCAATACCAATAATACTGGTTAATTTGGTAGAATTTTTCATAACATATTCCTATCAGGTGTATTTAATGACACTTTTTGATATTACTCCATTTTGTCAAAAAAAGGTGTGGAATAGTTATCAAATGCCGAATAAGAGTGATAAATGGTCATTTTTAGTTTAGAAATTTCGTAACTATTCAGCTTACCCCTAAAATGAGCCATTTGTTAAGCATGTCCTATGCTTCACCCCTTCGGGGCTGGCGCGAAAATCTTTTCCAGAAAGATTTTTCATCGTTCACAAAAACGTCTGGACATGCAATGCTCCAAGCATTGCTTATGCATACACTCCATCCGTGGAGATAAACGTTTTTGAACAGCTTCAGCTGGCTCGTAGAGGGATGTGCAAGGACGCACATCATAAAAATGGTTAACTACATGGATGTAGTATATGCTGAAAATGCAGGAGCAATTTACAGTCAAATAATCGAGACAGTTAATAGCTCCATGCATTAACTGCATAACCCACATCCATGTGGGGATATAATCACATTTTT
>JBFFIY010000172.1:0-10271 GCA_041556195.1 Enterobacterales bacterium | reverse complement strand
CGAGTTGTTACATGTACCCGTAACTGTTCAGGTTGCCTCTAAAATGAGTCAGATCGAGGCAAAAAATGTGAGTATACTCGATTATTTGACCATTTTTGAACGATGAGATGGCTCATTTTAGGGGTAAGCTGAATAGTTACTTTGAAATTAACTTCCTCAAACATAAATGTGAGATAGCATGACTGAAGATAATCCCAAAGCACCAGGTTTATTACAATCCTGGACCCCCATTATATTTTTGGTGATACTGTTATCCTTATCTGTTTATCTTTTTGGTGAAGACTCTTCCTATGGAGCAAATCAAATAGCTTTATTGTTTGCTGCTGGTGTAGCAGCCATTATTGGTGGTTTTAATGGGTTTCGCTGGAAGCAGATTGAAGAAGGTATTGTCAGGGGGATTTCTTTGGCTTTAAGCGCTTTACTCATATTGTTCGCTGTGGGGTCGCTTATTGGAAGCTGGATTTTATCCGGCGTTGTTCCCACCATGATTTATTATGGTATGGAGCTACTTTCTCCAGACTGGTTTTATCTGGCAAGCTGTATAATTTGTGCCCTGGTTGCGATTAGTATTGGTAGTTCCTGGACTGTTGCCGGTACCATTGGTATCAGCTTGATGGGGGTTGCCATTGGTATGGGGTTATCGCCTGAGATTACAGCGGGAGCGGTAATATCAGGTGCTTATTTTGGTGACAAAATGTCTCCATTATCAGATACTACTAATCTGGCTCCAGCAGTTGCAGGAACTGAGCTGTTTACCCATATCAAACATATGGTGTGGACGACAGTACCATCTTTATTTATAGCGATGATTCTTTTTATGTTGTTAGGGTTAAAGGGGAGTGAAGTCGCTAACCTTTCTGTGATGAATGAGCTTCAACAAAAAATTGTTACCATGTTTGATCCAAATATATTTTTATTGTTGCCGATGGTTTTAGTTTTTATTATGGCAATGAAAAAGGTGCCTGCTTTTCCAACTATTATGACGGGTGCATTGGTAGGAGGGATATTTGCAATCATTTTTCAACCGGAGCAGGTTGCCAAACTGGCTGATATGAATGGTTCTATGGGCATGATTAAGGGTGTATGGATTTCCCTATTTGATGGTTTTAAATCTGATTCAGGTTTGCCAACTCTGGATAAGTTATTATCACGGGGCGGCATGAGTAGCATGTTGGTTACCGTCTGGTTAATATTATCCGCAATGACCTTTGGTGCCGTGATGGAAACCACCGGAATGCTTAAAAAAATAGTAGACACTTTTTTAAGCATGGTGAATTCCACTGGATCATTGATCCTGACCACTATTTGTACCTGTATTGGTGTTAATATATTGGCTGCTGATCAATATATCGCCATTGTTTTACCTGGCAGAATGTACCGTGCTGAATTTGCCAGAAGAAAACTGGCACCACAAAATTTGTCCAGAACATTGGAAGACTCTGCCACCCTTACTTCAGTACTTATTCCATGGAATACTTGTGGTGCCTATATGGCTGCAACATTAGGTGTTGCTACTTTTGCCTATGCTCCTTTTGCCTTCTTTAACTGGATCAATCCAATTGTTGCTATCATTTACGGTTTTACAAATTTTAAAATTGTCCCTATGAAATTTGAAACTGAAGGATCTTTAGCCATGGCTTCAGAAAGAGGTTAGGGTTTTTACTTGACATAGTACATACCATTGGTATTCTCTCTGCATAAAGTTAACCCCATTCAGTTTAAAGTTTAAAGCTAGAGAAAATTATGCCAGTAATTACCCTTCCTGATGGAAGCTTGAGAGAATTTGAAAATTCGATAACTGTAGCAGACGTTGCTGCTGATATAGCGCCCAGTTTAGCAAAGGCCACTCTGGCAGGGCGTGTCGATGGTGAATTGGTGGATGCTTCATTTAGTATAGAAAAAGATGCTTCATTGGCAATTATCACTGATCGTGACGAAGAAGGGCTAGAAGTCATTCGCCATTCAACCGCACATCTTCTGGCACAAGCGGTTAAAGAATTATTTCCCACAGCACAGGTAACCATTGGCCCTGTGATCGATAATGGTTTTTTCTATGACTTTTCTTTCGAACGCCCCTTTACCCCTGAAGATTTGGTAGCTATTGAAAAGAAAATGGCACACATTGTTAAACAAAATGCCAAAATTGAGAGGGAAGAGTGGATCAGAGATGATGCGGTTGCGTTTTTTGAATCTATTGGTGAAAAATACAAAGCTGAAATTATCCGTGATATTCCACAGGATCAAAAAATATCGCTTTATCGTCAGGGAGACTTTATTGATCTTTGTCGAGGTCCCCACGTCCCCAATGTAGGTAAATTAAAAGTCTTTAAATTAATGAAGCTGGCTGGAGCATATTGGCGTGGTAATTCTGATAATGAAATGCTGCAAAGAATTTATGGCACAGCCTGGACCAACAAAAAAGACTTAAAAACCTATCTTCATCGATTAGAAGAAGCAGAAAAACGCGATCATCGAAAAATTGGTAAAGCCCTGGATCTTTTTCACTTTCAAGAAGAAGCCCCGGGCATGGTTTTCTGGCATAACGATGGCTGGACAATTTTTAAAGAACTAGAAGCCTATATGCGCGGTGTGTTGAAACTGACTCATTATGATGAAGTTAAAGCACCTATGGTTATTGATCGTAGCTTGTGGGAAAAATCTGGTCATTGGGATAAATATCATGATGATATGTTTATCACCGAATCTGAAAACCGCACTTATGCCATTAAACCCATGAATTGCCCGGGACATGTGCAAATTTTTAATCAGGGTTTAAAAAGCTATCGTGATCTACCTTTAAGGATCGCCGAATTTGGATCTTGTCACAGAAATGAATCTTCAGGTTCATTACATGGTTTGATGCGAGTACGAGGTTTTACTCAGGATGATGCACACGTTTTTTGTACTCAGGATCAAATTCAACAAGAAGTGAGTGATTTAATTGATACCATTTATCGAGTTTATGGTGATTTTGGTTTTGATAAACTGCAAATTGAATTATCAACTCGCCCTGAAAATCGTGTAGGTGAAGATGAGATTTGGGATATTTCTGAAAAAGCACTGGAACAAGCAATGATTAATAAGGGAATCGAATTTAAATTAAACCCAGGTGATGGCGCCTTTTATGGTCCTAAAATAGACTTCTCTTTGAGAGATTGTCTGGATCGTGTGTGGCAATGTGGTACAGTTCAATTAGATTTCTCCATGCCCAAACGATTAGGCGCTGAATATATTGGGGAAGATGGCAATAAACATACACCAGTTATGTTGCACCGTGCCATTTTGGGTTCACTGGAAAGATTTATTGGAATATTGATAGAAGAACATGCTGGTAAAATGCCTACCTGGTTATCACCTACTCAGGCTATAATAATGAATATTACTGATAAACAGGCTGATTTTGCCCAAGAAGTCAGTAATTTATTGAATAAAAACGGTTTTAGAGCCAAGTCGGACTTGAGAAATGAGAAGATCGGCTTTAAAATTCGGGAACATACATTGAAACGTATTCCCTATTTGCTAGTCGTAGGTGATCGAGAAGTCGAAAATCGTGAAGTTGCAGTAAGAACTAGAGATGGAAAAGATCTTGGTGTAATGAATTTAGAACAGCTGGCTGAGCATTTAAGTCAGGATATTACCCATAAGGGTAGAAACAATTCGGAGGAATAGACAATTAAACCAGCTTTCAATAAAGGTCGAAATAAGCGTGATAATCGACTCAACGAAGAAATTACTGATGTCCCACAAGTTAGACTAATAGGTGCCGATGGTGAACCCGCCGGTATAGTCAGTATTGGTGAAGCGATGGAACTTGCTGATGAAGCAGATCTGGATCTAGTCGAAATCACTGCCCAGGCAGATCCACCTGTATGTCGAATCATGGATTATGGTAAGTTTGTCTTTGAAAAAAACAAACAGCAGGCCATAGCCAAAAAGAAACAAAAACAGGTTCATGTCAAAGAGATTAAATTCAGACCGGGAACTGACATTGGCGACTACAATGTTAAGCTCAAAAAGCTGATAAGCTTCTTATCTGATGGGGATAGGACTAAAATAACCGTAAGGTACCGTGGCCGTGAAATGGCACATCAGGAACTTGGACGCGACTTATTAAAGCGTGTAGAAAAGGATCTGATTGAATACGGAGCTGTCGAGCAATTTCCAAAAATGGAAGGCCGACAAATGATTATGGTTATTAGTCCAAAAAAGAAGTAGCCCAAAAAAGCAGTCATTCGAAAAGAAGCAACTTAAAAATCAATGATTAAATGATCATTGAAATAAGGTTAAATTCTTTATAATCAGCTAGTTGATATATTTGTTTGTGCTTTATCGGATTTTCAAGGATAATAACGGATTCGCTTTGACTCGGTCAGTGCGAATTTTGTTGTTTTAATGTTGCATGGATGTAGCAAAACTTGCCGAAAGGCAGGTAAGAACCACATAAATTGAAAGATTATGTGTGGTTCAAAATGAACGCCGCAGGTTCCCAAAAAGTTCCATTTACTGTTAGCTAACAGCAGTTGGACACCTTCGGATGTTAACTAACTGTGTCAGGTACTTTAACTGTACTTTTATAAAGTATGACCTGCCAGGTAACGAGGTATAAACAATGTCAAAGTTAAAAACAGACAAAGGCGCTGCTAAGCGTTTTAAGAAGACCGGCTCGGGTGGCTTTAAACGTAAGCAAGCCAACAAACGCCATATCCTAACCAAAAAAACCACTAAGCGTAAACGTCATTTGCGTGGAACCGAAATGGTTGCCGCTGCAGATAATGCAATGGTTCGTCAAATGCTTGCATTAGCTTAAGGGGTAATAAGATATGGCTAGAGTAAAACGTGGTGTAACGGCAAGAGCCCGTCACAAGAAAGTCTTAAAAGCGGCAAAAGGTTATTCAGGTGCCCGTAGTCGTGTTTATCGAGTAGCAAAACAAGCGGTTATTAAGGCAGGTCAATATGCCTATCGTGATCGCCGTCAACGTAAGCGTCAGTTCCGTCGTTTATGGATTGCTCGAATCAATGCAGCAGCACGTCTGAACGGATTATCCTACAGTCGTTTCATCAATGGTTTGAAAAAATCATCTGTTGAAGTTGATCGCAGAGTTTTAGCTGATATTGCAGTTTTTGACAGAGTAGCATTTGCTGCTTTGGCTGAAAAAGCAAAGGCTGGACTTGCAGCATAAGAACTCTCGTAATTTGGAATCACGGATCTTCCTGATTCTGTCGGGGAAGAGTCAACCGGCTCTTCCCCTTTTTTTATTCTTGCGCAAATAAGAACATAAATAAGAACACAATTGACCGGGTAAAGAACATAATGAATGAGTTGGCTGATATTTTATCTCAGGGCCTGTCTGCAATCGAGCAAGCGAGCGATCCCAGAGAACTGGATGATGTTCGTGTTGCTTATATGGGCAAAAAAGGGCAATTAACAGATCTCCTTAAAGGATTAGGAAAGCTATCCCATGAAGAACGTCCTAAAATGGGCGCTCAAATTAATCAGGCCAAACAAACATTACAAGCAGCTTTGAATAACAAACAGGCATTGCTTAAAGAAGCAATATTAGCCGGGCAACTTGCCTCAGAATCTATTGATGTGACCTTACCGGGCCGAGGTATGGACAGCGCAGGTTTGCATCCTGTTTCCAGAACCATTCAACGAATTAGCCATTATTTTTCTCAAATTGGTTTCTCTGTAGCTACTGGCCCTGAAGTAGAAGATGATTACCATAACTTTGAAGCGTTAAATATTCCGCCCCATCATCCTGCTCGTGCCATGCATGATACCTTTTATTTTGCTGACGGACGTATGCTTAGAACACAAACTTCTGATGTTCAGATCCGTGTCATGGAAAAGTCTGAACCACCACTTCGAATAATATCTCCTGGACGTGTTTACCGTTGTGATTCAGATATGACCCATACACCTATGTTTCATCAGGTTGAAGGTTTAATGGTAGATGAAAACGTCAGCTTTACTGATTTAAAGACAATATTAAATGACTTTTTGCATCAGTTTTTTGAAACCGATTTTGAAATAAGATTCCGTCCTAGTTATTTCCCCTTCACTGAACCTTCAGCCGAAGTGGATATCCGTATAGGTGATAGTAAGGATTGGTTGGAAGTTTTAGGCTGTGGCATGGTGCATCCTAAAGTGCTTTCCGGCGTTGGAATTGATACAGAAAAATATACCGGTTTTGCTTTTGGAATGGGTGTAGAACGCTTAACTATGTTGCGTTATGGCGTTAAAGATTTGCGTCAATTTTTTGAAAATGACTTAAGGTTTTTACGTCAGTTTTATTAAAATAAAGTTTAAAGAAATTTACCACAAAGCTCACGAAGAACACGAAGGTAAGAGAATAGAGAATCAATGGGGGCAGAATTGTACATTGCATAGCAAGAACAATGACTCTGACCCTATTGAATTCTGAACTTATTGAATTTTCCTTCGTGGTGAAAAATTATCGAATTTCAGCCTAATGCTGGATAGTTCAAAAATAAGTAATTAAAGGTTTTAAGTATGAAAGTCAGTGAACAATGGTTGCGTGAATGGGTAAATCCGCAAATTGATACACAGAGCCTGGCAGAGCAACTAACCATGGCTGGCCTGGAAGTTGATGGTGTTGAAGCCGCCGCGCCTCCATGTTCAGGTATTATTGTGGCGCAGGTGATAGATTTTATCCCACACCCTGATGCCGACAAACTGAAAGTCTGTACGGTCAATTTTGGCGCTGAAGAAAGCGTGCAAATTGTTTGTGGCGCACCTAATGTTTTTAAAGGCATGAAAGCACCACTGGCAACCGTTGGAGGGCGTTTGGGCGATATAAAAATAAGAAAAGCCAAACTTCGCGGTGAAACTTCTTTTGGTATGTTGTGCTCCTCTAAAGAATTAGGGCTGGCAGAAGATGCTGATGGACTTATGGTATTACCGGCAGATGCCCCGGTAGGTAATGATTTTAAAGAATATCTAAAATTAAATGACAGTATTATTGAAATTGATTTAACCCCTAATCGCGGCGATTGTTTAGGAATGCGGGGTGTTGCCCGTGAAGTGGCGACTTTAAACCAATTACCATTTTCTGATCTTGTGATTGAGCCTGTTGCTGCAACTCATGACAAACAACTTCCGATCACAATTGATGCTGTAGATGGTTGTGCTCGTTACATTGGTCGAGTTGTATCCGGTATAAACCCGAATGCACATACCCCCTTATGGATGGTTGAAAAATTGCGTAGAGCTGGTATTCGTTCTATTCATCCCGTGGTAGATATTACCAATTTTGTCCTGATTGAATTAGGTCATCCTATGCATGGTTTTGATCTGAGAGAACTCGACGGTGGTGTTTGTATTCGCTGGGCCAGTGAAGGTGAAAAACTGGTTTTGTTAGATGGTAAAGAAGTTGAACTACAAAAAGATGTACTACTGATTGCTGATGAAACCAAACCTGTTGCAATTGCCGGTATTATGGGTGGTGAACATTCTGGAGTTGCTGATGATACTACCGATATTTTCTTTGAAAGCGCGTGGTTTGAACCCTTAGCTATAGTAGGACGAGCACGACGTTTTGGTTTGCACACAGATGCCTCTCATCGTTATGAAAGAGGAGTTGATCCTGAGTTGCAGGTGAAAGCCATGGAGCGTGCTACCGCTCTACTTATTGAAATTGCAGGTGGTGAAGCAGGTCCCATGAACATTGCAGAATCCGCCGATAATTTACCTGAACGTAAAGCCATAAAATTGCGTCATCAACGTATTCATACTGTGCTGGGTATGAATATTGAGGCTCAACAAGTTGAATTCATCCTAAGCAGTTTGCAAATGAAACTAAATGCAGAAGTTACAGGTTCTGAAGAAGGTAGTTCAGGCAAAGAATGGTTGGTAACGCCTCCTGGATTCAGATTTGATATTGCCCTGGAAGTTGACTTGATAGAAGAAGTGGCTCGGATCTATGGCTATAATAATATCAAAGGTGAGCAACCACTTGCCGCATTAAGAATGGTAGCCAAACCCGAAAAAAATATTGCTATTGATGTTTACAAAAATCTTATGGTGGAGAGAGGCTATCAAGAAGTTATTAGTTATAGTTTCGTAGATTCAGTGATAGAAAAGAAAATAAGCCCGGATCTTGAAGCTTACCCTTTATTAAATCCTATTTCTTCTGAGTTGGCTGTTATGAGAACCTCATTATGGCAAGGGCTATTGACTGCATTGGTGCATAATCAACGTCATCAACAACAAAGAATACGTTTATTTGAGAGTGGCTTAAGGTTTGTTCCAACAGAACAAGAGCTTATTCAGGAAGATGTGATTGCTGGAGTGATCATCGGTTCTGTTCAAACCCACGCCTATCATGGTGACACAAAAGTTGATTTTTATGACATAAAAGCCGATGTTGAAGCTTTAATTTCACAAACTGGCTTATCAGAAGAGTTCAGCTTTAGCGCTAAATCCCATCCCGCACTGCACCCAGGGCAATCAGCTGTTATCAAATATCAGGATAGCGTGGTGGGTTGGATAGGTGCGGTGCACCCGCAATTACAAAATGCTTTATCCATTAAAGGAAACGCTTTTGTCTTTGAAATTTCATTAGCTGCCTTATCCCGGAGAAAACTACCCAGAGTACAACCCTGGTCTCGTTTTCCATCCAGTGATAGAGATCTTTCCGTGGTGGTAGATGAGGCGGTTACAGCGGCCAAAATTTTGGAGTTGGTGAGCGCTGCGGGTGCTTCTCACTTGACAGAATCTAGAGTTTTTGACATTTATCGGGGCAAAGGTGTTGATTCTGGTAGAAAAAGTGTTGCTTTGGGGTTGATTTTTGCCGATCCTTCGCGCACTCTTAATGATGATGAAATAAATACTGAAATGCAACAAATTGTGTCTATACTTAGATCAACACTAGATGCAACCCTGCGGGAGTGATTAAATGGCTCTGACAAAAGCTGAAATGGCAGAACGCCTATTTGAAGAATTAGGACTCAATAAAAGAGAAGCCAAAGAAATGGTGGAACTTTTTTTTGAACAGATCCGTGACTCTTTAGAAAAAGGTGAACAAGTTAAACTTTCAGGTTTCGGAAACTTTGATTTAAGAGAAAAAAATCAAAGACCCGGAAGAAACCCAAAAACAGGTGAAGAAATCCCTATTAGTGCGCGTCGAGTCGTTACTTTTAGACCAGGCCAAAAACTAAAAGCCCGAGTTGAGGCCTATGCTGGAAATGAATAATAACTATGCTTGAAGCGGGCAATAACAATGAATTACCCGAAATTCCAGCTAAACGCTACTTTACTATAGGTGAAGTTAGTGAGTTATGTGAGGTGAAGCCTCATGTATTGCGTTACTGGGAACAGGAATTTCCCTTACTAAAACCGGTTAAAAGACGTGGTAATCGACGCTATTACCAACGTGAAGACGTCATTATTATCCGTCAGATAAGAGGTTTACTCTACGAACAAGGGTATACCATTGGTGGAGCACGTCAAAAAATTCAAAATCAGGATAGTGGATCTGCACCCTCAAAGGAGCAACTAGGGCAATTAATTACTGAACTTGAGGAAGTGGTAGAACTTCTTCGCTGTTAAATCAAAAAAAAACACTCCCTCGACTTTTCAAACCACTCTCTATCAGGTAGTATTGCGCTCCGCATTAGAGATGGCCATTTAGCAATAAATCCTCCTTAATCGGCTGTCGGGGCGTGGCGCAGTCTGGTAGCGCACATGCTCGGGGTGCATGTGGTCGGAGGTTCAAATCCTCTCGCCCCGACCAGTTCTTAGATTTTTACACTTCCAATTGCGGGAATAGCTCAGTGGTAGAGCACAACCTTGCCAAGGTTGGGGTCGCGAGTTCAAGTCTCGTTTCCCGCTCCAAATTCTTCAATTTCAGCTGAACCAAAATTATTTCAGTTCGCTGCACCAGATTGAATAGGCTATTAAACAGTTAACAGCCAATCTAGCATTATATAAGCCACTTTCTTAACTGCATTTTCTTATGCTTAATCCTAGATTCCTCAGTTGAGCGCGAAAAAGATGCGTAAGCAATTGGTGTGCATAGGAAACTTAGAAATGCCGTAATCACCTGATTGGTGAAAAGTGCATTTATCAGTTTTCTAGGTGCGCTAAGGGCTTGCACAGACTTTCGTGATTCAACTGATGAATTTAGGTTAATCCCACACTCCGCATCAGGTTATTGTGGTTTAATCAATTTATAAATAATAAATTCTTATTTAACTGTTATTCACATATTTCAGCCTAAAGTAATTTATAGTCAGGCACGATAACTTCT
>JBFFIY010000171.1:0-10390 GCA_041556195.1 Enterobacterales bacterium | reverse complement strand
TCACTAATAGCAGGAATTTTATAAGTTGCTGCATTATTAGATAACAGGCACCCTTGCTCATCCCATATGAGCTCTTCTGTAGTTAACCAACCCATGCCTTGAATAAATCCTCCTTCAATCTGGCCAATATCAATCGCAGGGTTTAATGAATGACCAACGTCTTGCAATATGTCTGCCCGTAGTAATTTGTACTCACCTGTTAAAGTGTCAATGACTACCTCAGATACCGCTGCACCTGTTGAGAAATAGAAAAAGGGACGGCCCTTTGCTGTTTTACGATCAAAATTAATTTTTGGCGTTTTGTAATAACCTGTTGATGATAGCGAAACACGTGCCATATAAGCTTGTTGAATAAATTCAGAAAAGGTTAATTTTTGATCTTCACCCTGTTGTTTACAAAGAATGATCTGGTTATTACTGAAGGTTACGTCCTCTTCATTTACATTATATTTTTCACTGGCAAATTTAATTAAACGGGCTTTTATTATTTTTGCCGCGGCTTGTGCAGCCTTACCATTTAAATCAGTACCCGAAGAAGCAGCGGTTGGTGAGGTATTTGGAACTTTGTCTGTACGAGTAGATGATACTCCCACTGTATCTACATCCACCTGAAACTCTTCAGCCACTATTTGCGCAACCTTGGTAAATAAACCCTGCCCCATTTCGGTGCCACCGTGGTTTAAATGAATAGTCCCATCGGTGTAAATATGTACCAATGCGCCAGCCTGGTTTAAATGTTGTACCGTAAATGAAATACCAAATTTAACCGGGGTCAAAGCCAGGCCTTTTTTCAAGACGGTATTGTTTTTATTAAATTGGCTAATCGTTTTACGGCGATTCCTATAGTCAGCACTTTTTTCTAAACTGGTTATTAAGTCGCTCAGTTTGTTGTGCTCTACTTTTTGATGATAGTGAGTCACATTGCGATCATCGGTTCCGTACAAATTGATTTTTCTAACATCCAACGGATCTTTACCGAGATACCCGGCAATATCATCCATAACCATTTCAATGGTCATCATTCCCTGAGGACCACCAAATCCACGAAATGCAGTATGTGATACCGTATTTAATTTACAGCGATTGCCGGTAACCGTTGCCTGATCTAAAAAATAAGCATTGTCAGAATGAAACATTGCCCTGTCGACAATGGCATCCGATAAATCGGGCGAGTAACCACAGCTGGCATTAACGCTCATGTTAATGCCTTTGATTTGTCCATTACTATCAAAACCCACTTGATAGTTGTTCTCAAATGGATGACGTTTACCTGTCATGCACATATCATCACTACGACTTAATCTTAATTTTACTGGATGGTTACTGATATTTGCGAGTAAGGCTGCAATACAAGCCCAGGGAGCGGCTTGTGTTTCTTTACCACCAAATGCACCTCCCATACGACGCGTATCAACTACAACTTTATTCAGAGAAATATCTAATACTTCGGCAACCAGTTTTTGAACTTCACTGGGATGTTGCGAAGAAGTAAAAATTGTCATACCACCGTCTTCAGTTGGCTCTGCCGAGGAAATCTGACCTTCAAGATAAAAGTGCTCCTGACTACCAATCGATATTTCACCGCTTAATTGGTGCTCTGCATTAGCAATGGCGAAATCAGACTCACCTCTTTTCATGGTAAAGGGAGGACGCACAAAGTTTTGTTTGTCCAGGGCATCTTTAATGGTTAATACCGCTGTTAGTTCTTCATATTCAATTTTGGCTAATTTAACGGCTTTACGAGCCAAATCATGGCTAGCCGCTGCTACTGCAAATATGGGTTGACCAACATATTCCACTTTACCAACCGCCAGAACTGGATCACCTGGAAAAACAGGACCAATATCAATGTGTCCCGGCACATCATCTACAGTGATCACAGCCAAAACACCCTCAGCCGCTTTTACTGCCGACAAATCAATATTTTTGATATTGGCATGTGCCATAGTGCTTTGACCAACAGCTGCATACAATTGACCACGAGGTTCAGGGCGATCATCAATATAAAGCGCCTCACCCGTTACATGCCTCTCAGCACTTTCGTGTTTTTTAGACCGACCAACGCCACCCAAACCTGCATTTTCCCTATTATTAACTGTATTGGCATTAGCCTGAGTGAGTTCTGTAAGGTTACGCATAAGTAACAACTCGTGTTTCGATATTTTTACTTGTCAGTTCCAGATAACATTTCTGAATAAGATTTTGTGCCACTTTCATGCGATATAGATTGGATGCTCTAACATCCGACATGGGTTGAAAGTCTTTGGTTAATTCTTGTTGTGCGGCAGCTACATTCTCTTGAATGAAGGTTTTTCCTAACAACGCTATTTCACAATATTTAGCTCGCTTTGGGATCTCCGCCATTCCACCAAAAGCAATACGAAGGGTTTTAACACAGTTGTTTTCCAGCTCAATAAAAATGGCGGCAAGAACTGCTGAAATGTCGTCATCAAAGCGTTTGGAAATTTTATAAAGTTTAAGCACTTGCCCTGAATGAGGTTTAGGGATAAAGATTTCTTTAATAAATTCTGATTCAGCTAAAACTGTTTGCCTGTAGCTAATAAAGTAATCTTCAACAGCAATTTTTCGCAGCTTTTCACCGCATTGCATTGTCATTTTTGCGCCAAGGGCAATCAATGCCGGTGGCATATCACCAATAGGAGAAGCATTACCAATATTTCCGCCCAGGGTACCATTATTACGTACTTGCCTTGAGCCAATACGCCCTATCATTCCACTCATTTCAGGATATTCTTTATCAAGTAGCGGGGTAAAAAGACTATAAGGTACGGCTGAGCCAATAATAATTTCGTCAGCGTTTTCCCTCAGACTATTTAGCTCAGCGACATCACCCAGGTAAACCAGTTGCTCAATAGTGGATAAATTTTGAGTAACTAAAAGTGCTAAATCTGTACCACCAGCAACTAAAGTTGAAGCTGGTTTTTCTAATAAATACTGTGCTAATTCATCACAACTTTCAGGTGCAAAATATTCTTTATTGGCACCACTAAACTGTAGTGCTGGTAATTTATTGAGTTCAATTAATTGTTCAACTGTTTGTAAGTAGTGCCTGGCAAAAGAATCTTCTGCGGCCTCTTTGCTCGACTCCATAGCCGCATCAATAATTGATCGATAACCCGTACAACGGCATAAGTTTCCAGCCAGAGCTTCAATCACTTCTTCCCTGTCCGGACTATGATTCTGTTTATGTAAAGCGAATGCTGACATAACAAAACCAGGCGTACAAAATCCACATTGAGAGCCGTGGTGATCAACCATTGACTGTTGAATATGATGAAGTTTTGAACCTTCTTTTAAATGCTCAACAGTAATAAGCTGTTTTCTATGCAAGCTGCCAACAAAGGTAATACAGGAATTAATAGATTTATAAGAAAGTTGGTGAGTATTAGTGGCTGATACATTTGTTGATGACACATCTGTTGATGACAACTGGGCAACCACGACGGTGCAAGCACCACAATCACCAGAAGCACAGCCCTCTTTGGTTCCGGTAATAAACCGTTCATTGCGTAAATACTGCAACACTGTCAGATTGGGATCAATATTTTCCAACGCAACTTGTTCATTATTAAGTAAAAAATGGATTGTACCTGTTGACATAGTTGACCTGTATTCATCACCCAAAAGCGATCAATTATCATATAAGAGGCACTATAACAGCGGCTACAACTTGACACAAGTGTCAAGTTTGGTGTTTTTAGAGCCATTTGAATTAATTGTTGTTAATCTGGTTGATTTACAGGATACGCAATATTAAATCATGTAACGTATAACAATCCTGACATAAATATCTCTATACTCCATACTCCATACTCCATACTATATATAGGATAAAACAAATCACATCACTTGTATTATGTTAGTTTGGAGTGAAAATTGTCTGTTTCAGTTTTAGTAACTAATCGAGTAGCTCGTATGAAACGCGGTATTCCTTTTACTATCAGGGGGTTTTATTCTCTGGGCACAACGACATCTGTCCAAAAAGCAATGAGCCGACTGGCTAAGGAAGGAAAAATAGTTAGAGTAGCAAAAGGAATATATTCTCGCCCAAAACCTTTAACAGGCATTCCGTCAATAAAAATTACAGCTAAAGCTGAAGATGTAGCAAAAGCCTGGGCACGTTTACACCATTACAAAATTGTTCCTCAAGGGCTGGAAGCTACTTATAGGCTAGGCATGCAAACTCAGGCGCCTGTTAAGCCAATTTACTGGACAACAGGTCCTTCACGTGAATTCAAAATCGGTAATGAAGTAGTTCAAGTACATCATACTGCTGAAAGCAAAGTTCAGTGGGCAAATCGTCCTGAGGGAACCTTATATAGAGGTTTGTTAGCTCTTAACTCTGAACATACATCATTGTCATTGTCATTGTTAAGAACGGCACTTAAAAGATTAAACTTATCTAAGTCTGAAGCAATAAGCGTTGTAGCCAAATTAAGTCGTAGTTCTATGTTGAAGATGTAGCAGTCCAAACGTAATAGTTTAAAGAATAGTCTTTTATCGTGACCATATTTGAATTGTACGCTGATAAATCAAAACATGCTGATTTAGCTGAGTTCTTTACTTATGGAGCACAGCAACACGAAAAAGGATTAGCTGCTAATTTCTTAGAAAAAGATGTTTGGGTCACAGAAATACTTCGACTGCTATACAACGAGAAACTACTTGGTGACTTTTCAGTTGCATTCAAAGGTGGGACGGCATTAAGCAAGTCTGGGAAGCCATTTCTCGCTTTTCTGAAGATATATACCCGAACCAGAAAGACTTAGTTCTATAGCTAAAGATCATGAGAATGCAAGAACAGGTGGTATGCTTTTCACAACGCCAGATCTATTTTCAACTATTATTGAGAGACTAGAAGCTGCCCAGGAAGAAATAAACAAACAATTTAGATGACTGATTTGCAGAACATCCAAACTTAGTACAGTGATTCAAATTTTAGTTGTCTAGTTCCATTTTCAAAGTAATCATAAGTTAAAAAGCGAGCTCTTCCGACAGATTTCCTGTTATGACAAGACAATCTGGTCGGATGCTATTCGTTGACGGGAGGCTTCCCTATTCCTTTCTTATATATTTTTAACATAGTCTCCTGACAGCACCGAATCGTGTTTATCAATTAACTCTAAAACTCTAATAATAAGATAGGAATATCATTATGCCTCGCTCAGTTATCATACCGGTTACAAACGTTTACGCAAAAGGGGGTTTTACTGTAAAGATAAAAGTTGGCAGTGAAGGCACAACAGCGAACCTCATACTCGACACAGGAAGTAGTACCATGGTTGTACAGGGAGAAGACTATGATCCAGCTGATGACAGGGCACTTCAGGCCACATCCCTGGCTCAGAACGTCACTTATGGAATGGGAGGCTGGTTTGGCCCGGTTGTTAAAACAAAGGTAACCATGGGGAGTGGACCGTTTTCGGTTGGCATTGAAGAGGCACATATTGCGGTAACAAGGAAGGAGATGGCTGGTTGTTTCGGGGATGCTGATGGCATTATGGGACTTGCGTATTATGAGTTAAATCGAGCCTATGACTTAACAGAATATCTCACAGAGAATAATGTGGAACCAGCGACTACCTACCCCTGGTTTCTGGCACAAGACCAGCAAGTCGATACGATCAGAGAGTTCAAATCTTTTTTAAAAAAATACCCTTCGTCTCAACTAACGTCCTATTTTACACAACTCGAAAAACAGAATGTTGTAGGCAACCAGTTTGCACTTCTTATTCATCGATCGAGCATTTATCAAACGAGTAGTGAGAAAAGTTTGAAACAGTTAAAGATGCATCCATTGAATAATGGATTTTTTGTTATGGGCCATCCAAAATTTCATAAACATCTATATAAAGGTGGCTTTAAACAAGTAAAAATACTGGATGACAAATATTACAACGTCAATATTAAATCAATGCAGATCGGTGACTGTGATCCAATTCCTGCTCCGCAACTCGAAGAAAGGCATAAGAGTTATCGAACAAACGGCATCGTAGATACCGGTGCTTCAGCTATGGTGTTACCCAAAGCATTTTTTGACCAAATGGTAATTGATCTTGTAAGCATAAATCCAGAGCACGATTCAATATTGGAACCCTATAAAACATTCGAAGGCGTTGAAGAAGGTGTCGATTTAAAGCTAGTCGATCTGGAGCAATGGCCCAGTATTTATTTTGTCCTGGAAGGCCTCGAAGGAGAAGACGTCACGCTTGAATTGAAACCTGAAAATTATTGGCAGGTTCATGCACCTAAACCGAAACAGGCGTCATTTCAATTTATCTTTTTAGAAAAATGGCCCAATCAATGTATTTTAGGCCTTCCCCTGATGACAAATTATTTTACTATTTTTGATCGTCAGGAACAGGATAAAGGTATTGTGCTTTTTGCTGAGAAGCCAGGGTAAACCCTGGTTGTTTCTCCACGTATTTCTAGTTTAAAGTACAGCTTCGTCTTTGAATCAAGCTTTATTTTAAGAAATTAACGTTTTCAGTAAAAATAACTAATTGCCATTAACAGCAGAAGAAGTACTCAAAACCTACAAAGAGCAACAAGGTATTGAACAAGGATATCGTTTTATAAAAGATCCTTGTTTTCATCTCAATTAGATATTTCTCAAAAAAACAGAACGAATAGAAGCACTGATGATGAAAGGTGAATGCCGAAGGCAGAGAGGGTACCCTAGGGTATTATGACATTTTGTTTGATGGTATATAATTTAGGGCAACATCATTTAAGAGAGAAACTTAAACAACAACAAAAAATGCTGTCTAATCAAAAAGGAAAAGAAGTCAAAACACCACCGGCAAAGCCAGTGGTATTTTGACTTCTTCCTGACATAATTAAACCACTTCTCCGCAAACAAATCCACTGGCCCAGGCCCATTGAAAATTAAAACCTCCAAGATGGCCTGTAACATCTAAAACTTCACCAATAAAATACAGCCCTGGTGTTGATTTAGCTTCCATTGTTTTAGATGAAATAGCATCAGTATCCACTCCGCCAAGGGTAACTTCAGCTGTTCGGTAGCCTTCTGTGCCATGGGGTTTGATTTTCCAACTTTGTAAGTGTTCTGCGATATGTTGCAATTCCGTCGGTGTAAATTGTTTTAATGGTTTATTTTCAAACCAGAGCTCTACTAGTTTTTGTGCGAGTTTTTTTGTGAATAATTCGCATAAAACACTCGCCAGTAATGCATTGGGTTTTTGCCGTTGTTTTTGCAATAACCAACCCACCAGTTCCAAATCAGGCGTAAGGTTTATGGTTACTTCATCTCCCAGGTTCCAGTAGGATGAAATCTGTAAAATGGCGGGCCCAGATAAACCTCGGTGAGTAATCAAAATATTTTCTCTAAAACTCTTTTCATTACAGGAAACAACTGCATCTATCGAAGTACCACTTAACTCTGAAAAATCTGACAGCCACTTTTCAGGCATGGTAAAAGGCACTAAACCCGCACGTGTTGGCAGCACATTTAAACCAAATTGACGAGCCACCTGATATCCAAATCCCGTAGCACCCATAGTAGGAATTGATAAAGCTCCTGTTGCAATCACTAATGATTCACATTGAACTGTTTCTTTGCTGGTTTTTAGAATAAATTGAGGAGTATTTTTATTATTATTACGTTCTGGTTTAGCATTTTCCAATTTAGTATTAACATTGTATTTAATATTTTCTACTGAGGTTTTTAAATGGATTTCTACATTTGAAATTTCACATTCTTTTAATAGTAATTCCTGAATATCTTTTGATTTATTATCACAAAACAACTGCCCTAATTTTTTTTCATGGTAAAGCACCTGATATTTTTCAACTAGTGCAATAAAGTCCCATTGCGTATATCGGGCAAGAGCTGATTTGCAGAAGTGAGAATTGTTGGAGAGGAAACAATCGGGTTCAATAAAATAATTTGTAAAATTACAACGCCCACCACCGGACATAAGAATTTTTTTCCCCGCTTTATTGGCATGATCTATCAATAAAACTTTACGGCCGCGTTGACCTGCACTGATAGCACAGAACAGACCTGCGGCTCCTGCACCAATAATGACCACGTCAACTTGTCTCATTTAATATTATTCAACTTTGGAAGATACATTTTAAGGCGATCATTCAACACGAAACAATGAGATTTTTTGTTTCAGTTGGTTGGAAATTGATTGCAATTCCTCACTAGTGCGTGCAGTTTGATTTGCACCATTTGCTGTAGTTTCTGATATGTCTCTGACACGAAAAACACTACGGTTTATTTCTTCAGCCACAGCACTTTGCTCAACTGCAGCGCTAGCAATTTGTTCACTCATTTGTGAGATGGCATCAACAGCTTCTGCAATTCGGTTAAGTGCCGCTCCAGCATCTGCGGCCTGTTTTACCGTGATATTGCTTTGCTCACTTCCTCGTGACATTGCTGAAGTAGCATTGTTGGCAGATGATTGTAATTTTTCAATCATCTGACGAATTTCTCCGGTAGATTCCTGGGTTCTACTTGCCAGAGTTCTTACTTCATCTGCAACTACAGCGAAACCCCTGCCACTTTCCCCTGCCCTTGCTGCTTCAATAGCAGCGTTAAGTGCAAGTAAGTTTGTTTGATCAGCGATACTCTGGATAACATCTAACACATTGCCAATGTTAGAAGCACTCACTTCCAGTTCTTTTATTATTGTGTCGGCTGTTTCAATTTCTGATGATAATAATTGTATCGAACTTATGGTCTGATCAACAATTGATTTACCCTGACTTGACTCATCATCAGCATTTTTGGCAGCTTCAGCAGTTCTTTCAGCATTTTGTGCAACATCATGTACCGTTGCCGTCATTTCATTCATGGCAGTTGCTACTTGCTCAATTTCCATATTTTGCTCATTGAGTCCTTCACTGGTAGCTTCAGCAGTAGTGCTATTGTTCTGTGCTGATAATACAACTTCATCGGCAGATTCATAAACATGTGAGACCAGAGTTCGGTTAGCTTCAATCATCTGATTCAAATGTTTTGCTATCATCTGCATTTCATCCTGGCTTTCCATTACAACCTGAACGGTTAAATCACCATCAGCCACTTTTGAAACGGTTTCTTTTATACTTCGGATTGAAAGCATAATATTTTGATAAAAGGCGGTAAAAAAATAAATAACTGTGGCTAATAAAACAAACAATGAAATTAAATTGATGGCAATCTCAAATTTTAATTCTGATTCTTTTTGCTCTAAGAGTTTCACTGCCAGGTTCACATTTTCATCAAACAACTCAAGAACTGATGCTATTGCCTTTGTTCCCTCTGAAAAATATTGATTAGAATTGATACTTATTTTTCTCGCTTCTAATAACTCGTTTGCAGTAAGATCTGAGAATGATTTAACAGCTTTTAAGACTTTATCTTTCATCTGATAAAATTGTGAATTTAACTCAAGCTTATTGTTTATCATTCCCTGTAAATCATGTTCCAGTTGTTCTGACGTTTTATCAATAGTTAAAACGAAGTTAGAAAGCTGTACAAAATTAGTGGATGAAAAAGAACCTTTTGCCGCAATACCGGCCCCCAGGCCTCGGGTTTTACCAATGGTTTCTGAAAGTAAGGGTAGCTGCCTGGTAATTGAATCTAGTAAATAAGATGTACCTTTATCAGGATCTAATATTAGTCCTGAATTTTCAGAAGAATGGATAATTAATTTGAGGACAGTTTCTATTATCCGGGTATGTTTTTTAAAGACCTTTCCAGCTTCCTGGTTAAAAACATTCCCCTTCAAAGATTGCCAGTCTGATTCTATCTGGCCTAATAAAAAATCAGGATCCAGAGGATTTTCCTTGTCTTGCTCAAATGATTTAACTCTTGTCAATATAGTATCAATTTGTTGATGAAGGCTTGATATCTTAGTTTTGACACCTTCATTTCCATTAAGATAGGAATTAGTTAAGCCCCGTGCTTGTGCGATATTTTTAAATAATGGACTCAATTGATGTACATAATGTAAACCTTGCTGTTCTGAGAGGTTAAGCTTCATAAATTCTGCATTCGTGGTAACTGTGAAATAGGTGATATACACCACAGGTATAATATATAACACCAACATGATGAGAAACTTTTGAATGATTGACAGCCGATTAAACACAGCCATTACCGGGGTTAGTAATAGTTTAATCATTTAGAACCTCCGGTTCTTTTGATAGTATTCATTAAATCTTTGTTTTCATTAAAAATGATTCGGCCATGTTAAAGCTTTCTTGAATTTTTAGTAACTACTCAGCGAGTTGTTACATGTACCCGTAACTGTTCAGGTTGCCTCTAAAATGAGTCAGATCGAGGCAAAAAATGTGAGTATACTCGATTATTTGACCATTTTTGAACGATGAGATGGCTCATTTTAGGGGTAAG
>JBFFIY010000170.1:0-10532 GCA_041556195.1 Enterobacterales bacterium | reverse complement strand
GCAGGCTTGTACCTGTTCTACTGGGTGCGGCTAAAAATGCGATTGGGATCAGAGAATTAATGGATGCTATCGTTGCTTATTTACCTGCCCCAATGGGTTGTGAAGAAAAACCATTAGCAGCAGTGGTGTTCAAAATTGAGCATGATAAATCCCTGGGTAAATTGAGTCATGTGCGTGTTTTCAACGGCTGTATCAAGCCCAGAGACAGCATGACCAATAGCACGCGTTTTGGCACTTCTTTAACAAAAAATACGGATAAAACATTTAAACAAGAGAAAGTCGCGCAACTTAAACAGATGCAACGAGGAAAGTACATTGATATTGATAAATTAACTGCTGGTGATATTGGCGTGATCAGTGGTTTAGGTTTTGCTGCTGTGGGTGATGTTTATGGCATAGCCGATCATATCCCAGATCCCTATAGCCTTTCGGCTCCCTTATTAACGGTACAAGCCAAACCTGATCTCGATGCAAACTTCTCTAAGCTGGCACAGGCACTTGGCGAACTCGCCGAAGAAGATCCTTTGCTTGCTTTAGAATGGCTACCTGAACAACGTGAATTACATCTGAAAATTACTGGTCGGATCCAGATTGAAATATTACAGGCTATATTAAAAGATCGATTCAATTTACTCGCTGAATTTGCAGAACCCAGTATAATCTACAAAGAAACTCCGCTTAAAACAGGTTTCGGATTTGAGCGTTATTGGATGCCGAAACCTTGCTGGGCAATTTTGAAACTTAAGATTGAACCCGGAGAACTTGATAGCGGTGTCAAATATGAATCTAAGTTAAGTGTCAACGATATTGCAGCTAAATATCAAAATGAAATCGAAGCCACTATTTCGAAAGCCTTGTGCCAGGGTATCAAAGGTTGGCAAGTCACCGATCTAATTATTACTCTGGTAGAAGGCGAAGATCACAATGTACATACTCGACCAGGGGATTATATTATCGCGACACCAATGGCTCTCATGAATGGTCTGGTTGAGACAGATACCCTGTTACTTGAACCCATTTTGGCATTTTCCATCACTGCCTCCATAGAGTTGTTAGGCGGGATCAGCAGTGACATTACTAAAATGCGTGGTACGTTCAATAACCCGCAAATAAATCATGAGCGTTTTACCCTGAAAGGAAAAATACCCGCGGCCACCTCAATGGACTTTCCTGCGCAACTTGCTTCCCGCAGTGCAGGTAAAGCCACATTGGCGACAAAATTGTGTGGATATGAACCCTGTACACTGGAACAGGGAAATGTCACAGCATATCGTGGTATTAGTCCCTTAGATCGGGATAAATGGATATTACAAGGCAGAGGAGCGATGCACCAGTGATAGGTTTTTACTGGTTGAGCTATTTTGATTTAGGAAAGTTTTTAAATAGTGGTTTTCAAATAGACAGTCTGTTTAATTTGCCGTAAGTTTTACATCTTACTCATGGCTAAAACCACTTCTAAATCAAATCTCATGTACACTTACAAACACAGAATTTTATGTACATGAAATTGAATAAAGTGATTTTCATGTACAGTTATCACTCACTATATTACTGTACATGAAAATGTAAAACTTAATTTCATGTATTTGCGGCAACTCGATAAAAGCGACTTAGTCGGGATAAATCCCGACCTACAAACTTGTTTCAACAACCTGAGTGGCTAATGTTTCTGCAACTGTAGGTCGGGCTTTAGCCCGACAATGTCTTTTAAGTGAACAGTCTGATTAATCTGTCTGTTTAATCTTTGCTTTCCCTATACGCATTAATTTGACTTAGCAGTAGGCCTTGCCTAAGGTTATCAGATAGATACCCAGACGTTTAAAACTTATAGGGGAATATGAAATGGAAGATAAAAAAGAAATTTCAGGCGAAGAGAGCCATACTGTCTGCTATAACCCATGTCCCGATTGCCATAAAACGGGTTTTCTTGAAAACCAGGAAATATGTCCATCATGTGCTGGCACGGGCTGCAAGGATAGGGGGTCCTGTTCACTTGCTGGTGGACTTGATTGCAAAGATAACGCTAAGTAACCTCAACTCAGGATAAGCTAGGCCGTTCAATACAGTGATTTTCGTGCCTTTCTGCGTTAAACTCATTCAAAATAGCGGGCTATTTGTTCGTGAATTTGCCTTGCTAGACACAAAAATCCCAATATTGAGCCTATTAAATAACCCGTCATATCATCAATATTTATAACTCTTTGATATTAATATGTCTAAGTCAATTAGATGACCTATCTTATCCAGAGTTGAGGTTAAGTAACCTGAGCTCAGGATAAGTAAAGCAATATCAGTCACAGGAAATCAAAGAGATAAGGTCGTTCTCAATTAACAGGCGCGAATTCTCTTCGCCCAGATCATACTGGTTTGTGCTTTGAGTTAGAGAGGGATCTGCAATATTACACCTATCATTTTCAAATAGCGGATAGTCTACAACTCTGCAGGAATAAACATTTAATTTACTTCGCCGGTATATTTATTTTCCAAAAATTATGACTGTTTTTAGCAGAATCAAAAAATGCTCTTGCTTTATTTGGATTGCCTTTAATTTTTTCAACTAGGCTAAAAATTAACGCATAAGCCTTAACAATTAATGTTCTCTTCTGCATATATACCCGTGATACCTGGAAATGCGGGATTTCAGAGCTTCTGTGGGGAACCAGATCAAGGCGTCGATCGAAGAGAATACCCAAAGCACTCACTCCGCTCGCGGGGCAGGCTCTGACTGGTCATTTTCGAGAGCGACAAAGCTTCAAGCCTCGAATATGGACGCTTCTTGACTTGCTGAAACCTGCATTTCCAGGTATCACGGGTATAGCAATAATATTTCTTACTCCAAAAGCCTTTGAGTCTATAAGAATCAAAATAATATTGATAACCCAGTTCATCACAATGTATTTTATGAATAGGTGTATCTGCATTTCCTTGGGGATAATGATTATCAAACCAGTTCCGACCAAAGTCTGAAATTCCTACGTAAATTTCTTTGAAGCCAGATCGGCGGGAATTGGCCAGGCATAGATAGGTCGTGGTGGTTTTCTCAAACCACGTAAAATACGTGGCTTGATTTCAACCAGTTCCATACAATTTATAATTGGTAAATCCAGAGCTTTACTCATTTGACTCAATTGCTTGCTGTTCCAGCTTTCACTGGAAACTTTGTTGGTAAACTTACGTAACAAATCGAGTTTATACAGAGTGTTTTTCATCGCCAACATTCGCCCAGGTTTATCTTCAGACAAGGCGGTTGTTATTAGCTTGTCATCTCTATCAGGCCACAGTAACGCGATAAGTTTATTGATTTTCTGCTTTTGTTGGCAATCATATTTATTGATAAACTTCAGAGAATTTTCAAGGTGGGATTTTTTATTGAAAGATTAAGTAAAATAGCTTCAAAAAAGTGTTTTAATGGTTTTAATTTTGTTTCTTCCTCCGTCTCAAAGTAACTTAATAATGTATTAATTTTTTCAGGCAGCCTGTCTGGATATGACATTTTAATTGCATTATCATTCCCAGAAACCTCATTGATAACATCCTGTAGAAAAGAGTACATTATCACACAGCCGCTTTCCAAAAAAGTACAATTAAAAATATTACCAACGGCACAATAACAGGAAATATCACCATATTCGCCACATACTCATATCGAGTTTCTGCCGGATAGTTTTTTTTGATTATATTATATTGTTTTAAACTCACTGCAGCCCAAAAAGACACACCCATTAAACCGAAAAACAAAATCAAACCTGCAACCTCTCCAATATAGGGTGTAATAATAAAAATTAAAACATACAAAAATAGAATTGTCGGATAGGAGTATGAGGGTTTTCTACCATTCTCAATGCTATTATCATTATTTTTTTCAGTTTTTTCTATTTTTTCAGGCGTTCTTGGGGGCATAATGGTTTGCCCTGCCCCTGTCGGCTTCTCATTTATACCCGTTCTACAGTGGTGGCTTCATGAACCGCGAACTCATTATTTCTTTGTTGTTATTTATTGCAATTGTCTTTGGAGTAATACATGGACTGGTGACAGGTTACTGGCTGGTAATATCCAGCCTTGCAAAGTTTATCGGTTTATTGCTGATCTTCAGTATAATTTTTGGAATTATTGAGGATCATTTATACAGCAAGAAGAACATGGCTGTTCTTATCCCGAGTTCAGGTTATTCAAGTAAAGCTAATAGTGTGTCTTTTATGACTTTCTTTTTCTTAATACTTAACGCTCGATATTTCAAGACCAGTTTCATCTCTTCCGTAGAAAGACCCTCTTTAACAACATAAGAGCTATTTTTCTCAGAGACCTTTCCCAGTATTGGACGCATGGGTTTCTCACCATCTTGTAGCCATGCTCTCCTGACTCCAAGAACATCAGCAACTTGCGGCATTCTGGCAGAAGTCGGTAAAGACTGTCCTGAAATCCACTTGCGTACAGCCTGGCCGGAAACTGAAAATAACCGTTGATGCTCCTTCTGTTGATTAGTCGAATAACCTAATTCTTTTAAGGCCTTGCAAAAACGTTCAGCAAACTCCAAGCGTATTTTATTTTTATCATTTTCTACCATTCTTCCAGAATAAATCAACAAGAACGGACTTTCAGTTACTGAAGCGGTTACTTTTTGTTACTTTTTGTTATTTTTTGTTAGAAATATGGATCTTAAACAGTAATTGACTGTGGGAATTGAAAATTGGTATATGAAATAAGCAGGCTATTATCAAAATTGGTATAAGTTCAAAGTTGGTATAAGTTCAAAGTTGGTATAAGTTCAAAATTGGTATAAGTTGCAGAAAATTAGCAACCTTATTTGTAACTATTCAGTGAGTTGTTAAATGCACCCGTAGCTGAATAGTTACCCTTATTTTTCAGTTAAAACCGATAGCGTGTCTTTTATGACTTTCCTTTTCTTAAAACTTAACGCTCGATATTTCAAGACCAGCTTCATCTCTTCCGAAGAGAGACTCTGTTTGACTGAATAATGGCTGTTTACTTCAGAAACTTCTTCCAGTAGAGGGCGCATTGGCTTCTCACCATCTTGTAGCCATGCTCTCCTGACTCCCAGTACTTCAGCGATTTGCGGCATTCTGGCAGAAGTCGGTAAAGTCTGTCCTGAAATCCACTTGCGTACAGCCTGACCGGAAACTGAAAATAACTGCTGAAGTTCTTTCTGTTGATTAGTCGAATAACCTAATTCTTTCAATGCCTTGCAGAAGCGATTTGCAAACTCCAAGCGTATTTTATTTTTGTTATTTTCTACCATCCTCCCAGAATAAATCAACAAATGCAAACTTTCAGTTATTGACTTAAGATCTTTTAGTTACTATGATGTTGCGTATGTTGCATTTTATGATGCAACTGTAAACAAAAACACGGGCAATTTACGGTAATTGCCATATAGTGTAATTTTGTATGTTTTTTGTTATAGTCGGATAGCGTCAGATTAATAAGAAATTGAAATGGATATTTGAGGTAATAGTTATTACCTACTCAGCTCCCGCCTTATTCAAAATCACTGTCATATCGCTTTTTTCGCAGCTTTTAGCAATAAACACGGAACAATAACAACAAAAATACCCATAGCCATGTTTAGCGAACTCAAACCCTGAGGAAAGAATCATGAAAATAGTTGTAAGAAGTCTTCTGGCCACGGCTGCTTTACTGGGCAGTATGTCTGTTTTGGCCCAATCAGTGCAACAGGGCGAAAAACAAGTGAACAGGGCTAAAGTAGAAAGTGTCTCGGCTCGTTTGCGCTTGCCTGATGGCAAAATGCTACATATGGGTATGGAACCCTGTGTGGAGGGAAGTAGATTTAAAGGGTTAAGTATTATCGGCACCAGTGATTTTGGTATTAAGATAATTTCTGCGGGTTTAAGCGCTTTATATGGGTATGAATGGGGTGAAAAAGCCACTAAAGCCTGGTTAACCAAGGCACATGAAGATGATCCGCGTTTACCAACCATGCTGGTGATTATGGAACCGCAACATAGAACATCGGACAAGTCGGCCAAAAGAACCAACACCTCTGAAGCAGACAGCAGTGTTGCACCTTTTACTATGGCGGCAGAATGTGGTGTAAGTGGTGAAGAGCACGTATCACAATAAACAAATTGTCTTTATTTGGGGATGTAAAGTGAGATTGAAAAATAGTTGAAAACGATTCAACTTTATTTTAGGGAGAGAGAGAACGTGATGTTAAAAAGAATAATAAATCTTATCAGTCTTCTATGTCTTTGTTTTATTAGTTTTACTACAGCGGCTGTCAACTTTAACTTTGATGTGTTAAATCAACATCACGGGTTACCTCATAATCGAGTAAAGACTGTGACTCAGGATGCTCAGGGTTTTCTCTGGTTTGGCACATTTGAAGGTTTAAGCCGTTATGATGGTACTAACTTTATCAATTACAAACATAATAGTTTTGATGAAAATTCTCTATCAGGGAATTGGATAATATCGTTATATCATGATAGTAATAACAACTTATGGATTGGTACTAATGACGATGGACTAAACCGTTTTTTGCCTGAGACTGGGCAATTTAAGCATTATCTTGCTGACACAGCCATTCATGCCATACAGGAACAGCAAGATCAGATATGGATAGGTACCGAAAATGGTCTTTATTCCTTAAAAAATGACCAAATTTGGGAATTCCGACTGTTGCCAGATCATCAAATCAGATCAATTGCCACATTACCCAATCATGATTTATTAATTGGTACTAATTTAGGGCTTTATCTGTACCATGATCAGCGATTACAAAAAATTACGAATCATTATATTAAAAGCTTCTATGTCGATAAAGATGGGGGAGCCTGGGTGGGTACAAAAACCGGGTTACTGCGCTATATGGCATCGACAAATCGTGTGACGCCGTATCTTGATGGTTATCGTATTAATGCTATCCAGCCCTATTCAACAAATCAACTGCTATTGGGAACCAATAAAAATGGGCTGTTGCTTTTTGATATTGAAGCAGCTTCTTTTTCACAATATAAACGTCAGAAAAATCAACATTCAAGTCTGAGCCATGATCGGGTTTTTGATTTATTTATCGATCAAAGTAGTTTGTTATGGGTGGGGACTGAACATGGTGTTAATAGAGTTCAAGCACATGTTTTTAATAATACTCTGGATGAAAACACTTTCAGCAATATACTCTCCTTAAATCAAGATAATTTCGGCAGAAGTTGGATCGGAACATCCAATCATGGGCTAATTTTACAACAACCCAATCAACCACAAAAACAGTTCACAAATATAGTTGGGGATTCCAAAAGCCTTAGTTCTAACGTTGTTACATTTATCTATCAGGATTCAAAACGCCAAATATGGGTGAGTACGGAACAAGGATTAAACAGCTTAAATGCAGATGGTAAAACCTTTACCCGCTATCTACAGGATAAGCAGAACCCCACCAGCTTAAGTGATAATTATATAGGTACCATTTTTGAAGATAAGCGTGGGCAACTTTTGATTGGAACAGAAGCAGGCGGCTTAAATATTTTCAATCCTGAAACAGAACAATTTACTCATTTACGTCATAAATTTAATGATAAAACCAGTTTACTTAGCGATACCGTTCTTAGTATTTATCAGGCGCGTGACGGTCACCTCTGGATAGGAACCTATGAGGGGCTTAATCAGCTGAATGAAGACTATGAGGTAATAGCCTCCTACCAGCATAATCCCGAGAATCTCAATAGCCTGAGCAATAACAAAATCCGTGAAATTTATGAAGACCCACAGGGCGATCTGTGGTTGGCAACTCATGGTGGCGGTTTAAATAAGCTGACATGGATCGATGGCAACCCCCATTTCACCCATTATCAGGAAAAACAGGGGCTGGCTAATGACTCGGTATTATCGATTATTGACGATGATAAGGGATTTATCTGGTCGATCACTTCGTCAGGACTCTCACGCTTTGATCCACAAACAGAAACCTTTTTAAACTTTGATGAATCTGATGGATTGGGTGTTAATACGTTTAAAACTCGAGCCTATCACAAAACGGCCTCTGGAGAATTGTTATTCGGTGGCATTGGCGGCTATGTTCGCTTTAATCCTGACACAATAACGACCAATACCCATAAACCGCCTATTGTTATCACTGAAGCTAAAGTTCTCAATCGCACGGTGTCTTTAACCGAGCCGCTTGAACTAACCCACAAAGACAATATGCTCAGTTTTTCTTTTGCCGCTCTGGATTATTCTGCTCCCGAAAAAAACCAGTATGCCTATAAGCTGGAAGGCTTTGACAACGAATGGGTCCAGGCTGGAACCGAACATAAAGCGGTTTACACCAACCTGTCACCAGGCAATTATACGTTTAGTGTTAAAGGTTCCAATAACCACGGTCTGTGGAATGAAGCTGCTACCACAATCGATTTTAAGGTGCATCCAGCCCTCTGGGCCAGCAACTGGGCCTATGCAATTTATGCACTAATTGCTCTGTTATTAGCCTTGATGGTGGTAGCTTTCTACCGCAAAAAATTACTCAAAGAACACCATGATATGAATGCGATAAAAGAGCAACAACTGGCACATACTTCACATGAACTACGCACCCCAACCAATGGAATTGTTGGCGTATCTGAAATAGCGCTCAGCTGTTTAGAAGAAGCACCAGAATTTAACAATAAAGAAGAGCTGATAGCGATACTCAAGTTGATTCAGAAAAGTGGTCATCGCATGACACATCTGGTAAATGATATTATGGACTATCGACAACTACAGCAGGGTAAGTTGATACTCAACCGAGAGGAAACCGATTTATATCAAATTGCTCTGGATGTAGAAAAACAGGGACAGATCATTATTCAACAATCAAATAAAAATCTTGAACTACGTAATCACGTAAATGCTGATACTTTAACGGTTTATGGCAATCCACAACGGATAGAAGAAGTGTTGCTCAACCTGGTGGAAAACGCCATCAAGTACACCGTTCAGGGACACATTGATATCAGTGCAGTATCGTCCACTGGTGAGCTACAAACATCACAAGTAACAGATGAAGAAGAGCAACCAATGGACTTTATGTATTTGCAGATCAGCATAGAAGATACTGGCGTTGGTATTGCCGCAGAAGACTTACCTAAAATCTTTGAAGCTTATCGCCGTCTGGAAACCAAAGAAATCAGTGTTAAGGGACTGGGCCTGGGACTGGCTATTAGCAAACATTTGATTGAATTACATGGCGGCCGTATTTGGGTAGAATCAGAATTAGGTAAAGGCAGTAAGTTTAAATTTGAACTACCACTATATGACGCACATCACCAAACAAGAGCAACCGAACAGGTTAATTGATGCAGTTAGCTGAGTTGAGAAAGCTTGATTTGGTCTTCAAGCTCCTTAACTTCTTGAGCACTTTAAGTATTCGAACTACCTATTTGTTTGCAATAATAAAGTTGCAGATGATGCTATTCGAACTGCAGTAAAAAGAACCCTGAAGAACAAGCTTAACAAAAAGAAGGGGAAATCTCGTAAAGTCCAGGAATTGCATGCGACTAGTACGATATTTTCTATAAAAGAATATTTCTTGCGCCATATCAAATCTAATGAATGGGTCATTTATACTGTGGTCTTAAACAAAGTTAATGTTTTTGATTATTTGACTAATAAAATCAACCGAAAAAAGCTTTATAACTTTCTTGCTAGATTTTTATTGGACAAGGTTAAGCTAAGTGGTGCAAATCCCTCAGTTACTTTGGTTGTTGATAAGTGTAAAAAATAAAGAAGAAATAGCGGATTTTAATAGCTACTTAATCAATCAACTAGAAAGTAAACTCCCCTTGAACATACCGCTTTACATCAATCATGAAGATTCAAAGGCCAGCACAGGGTTGCAAGCTGTCGATGCTTTTTGTTGGGGGATCTATCGAAAGTACGAACACAACGACACTCAATGGTACGATTGCTATCAAGACAGAATTAGTTTCGAAACAGAGTATTTGGAATGAAATTTAAACTAGAAAGGGTGGACGGACCCTGCTACGCCGATATCTTAACACTCTTGCCAACCGATGGAAGGGGGCACATTAAGCGCATAACAGGCCTTACCCGTACAGTAGTATTATGAATAATTTAAATTAAAAAACAAAATAATATTGAAAAATTATATGATGTTTATTTGATGATAAAATTTCAATATAATCAATTAGATAGCATTTAATGCGTCAGAAATCGTAAAAAACAACTATGGGGCTATGTGTATAGATCGATTTAAATTGGGGAAAACCTATCATTGATAGGTTACTCCACAGATAAGTGAACTTTAACCAAAGAATCAGTTGAACGCAAAATGGATATGTAAGTCGACTTAGACAACCCCAGGATATTATTCTGGCTATCCTGGTTTATTCTAATTTACGACACTCACCGCCAAACAAAATCTTCCCTACATGCCAGCTGAACCAGCTGATTCTATAAACAGTATTCAAAAACGGGCATAAAACCTGCCCGTTTTGAAGATAAATGGTTCCCCCAATTCAGGGGAAATTTATTCACTAAAAACGCAATTTCTCAGAATG